>NVSO02000238.1 GCA_002401305.2 Rhodobiaceae bacterium
GGCTAACTTAGAGGAGGCCACTCCATACCACTCAACCGACCGGCCTGCCTCGTAGTGTCAGGAAATGCGGCGGACCTGAGCCTCCACGAGGACTACGAACGAAGAGCCAAAGCCCTTCTAAGCAAGTATCGTATAGATAGTCTAAGACCCAGACTTCACAATGGGCCCTTTGTGCGACGACCGTATCACACTCAATTTTATTGGTGAAGCATCACCGCAGCCAAATAAAATAAACCATTGTTTTATAATGAAAAATTAAGGTTAATGGAAAGACCGGATTCAACAAAATCAATAGGAAAGCCCACGCTCTTAAACCAAAAGCTTAGGAGGGGCGCTTAATCTAAAACCTTGATGATTATCTACGCGGCGTCAGCAACAACCCGGTTCCGGCCTTCTCGCTTGGCCCGGTACAAAGCCTGGTCCGCCCGTTCCAGAAGAGCTTCCACCGTGTCCTGCGACCCAAGAGTGGAGGCAACGCCGATGCTCACAGTGACATCGATAGACGAGCCATCCGGGGTTTTAAACGGCGCATCCGCCACCTGCTCTCGCAATCTTTCCGCAATGGAAGAGGCAAAAGCAACATCTGTATCGGGCATAACCACGACAAATTCCTCACCACCAAAACGGCACGGCAAGTCAATTCCACGCACATTGGCCTTCAGCCGAGTGGCAAATTCTTTAAGCACTGCATCGCCCGCAGGGTGCCCATAGGTATCATTCACGAGCTTGAAGAAGTCGATATCCAGTATCAACAAACACACATGTTTGTCTTTGGTGCCGCAGGTGTCGACTTGTGTTGTCAAATGATTGGTCATGTAGCGACGGTTATGCAATCCGGTCAGCGGATCGGTCACTGCCAATTCAAGGCTGGCGTGCAAACTAATCCGCAATCTCTCTTGATAACGCCTATGGCGCAGCTGTGTACGCACCCGCGCCATCAGCTCATGGCGCTCAATCGGGCGCACAACATAATCGTTCACGCCCATGTCCAAAGCCCGCACCAACCGCTCAACATTTCCCTCTTCCACCAGGACAATAACGGGAATATTTCGCGTGGCGTCATGGGACCGTATTTGCGAACAAAGCCGCAGGCCGTCAGCGTCTTCTAAAGACAGGCTAACAATGATGATGTCAAAATCAGACGTCGAGGCCAAACGGAGGATGTCCTCACCGTCTTCTGCCGTCGTCACCGAGTGCTTCTGAGAAAGCGTCTCCACAATCCGGCGCCGTGACAGCGCTCGGTCGTCGAGTAAAAGGATTTGGCCATTTTCGGCAGACACTTCAGTCTTCGTGTCTTCACCAACAAGCCCAATACGTTGGCCTGTCTCTTCGCGCATGCGCAATTCATCCGTCAGCATCTTAAGCCGAACAAGGCTCTTAACGCGCGCAAACAAAGCAACGTCATCCACAGGTTTTGTTAGAAAATCATCAGCCCCAGCTTCAAGTCCCTCGACACGGTCCTTTTGCTGATCCAAGGCTGTTACCATGATGATAGGCACATGAGAGGTTTCAGGCATGGCGCGCAATCGGCGGCACACTTCAAATCCATCCATACCCGGCATCATGACATCAAGAAGAATAATATCCGGCTTTTCCCGAACAGCCACTTCCAATGCTTCTGGACCAGAGGATGCTTGTAAAACACCAAAATACTCTGCCATCAGCTTAGCTTCTAGAAGCTTAAGATTGGCAGGCACATCATCGACGATAAGAACTCTGGCGGTCACAATTTACCCCAAAAAACGTTGAACTGTTTCTAAGAACTGGGTCACTGAAATTGGCTTGGCGATATAGGCTTCGCATCCACCTTCACGGATCTTCTCTTCATCCCCCTTCATCGCGAAGGCTGTAACCGCCACGACGGGAATGGAGCGCAGATCATCGTCTTCCTTAAGCCACTTCATGACTTCAAGACCCGATACCTCTGGCAATTGAATATCCATGAGAATGAGGTCGGGACGATTCGTTCGCGCAATCTCAAGCGCTTCGATCCCATCCCGGGTTTGCAACGTCTCGTAGCCATGAGCGTCCAATAGGTCGTGAAAAAGCTTCATATTCAGCTCATTATCTTCCACGATTAAGACTGTCTTTGACATCGATTCCGATGCTCCCTTGTCAGGTTTTGCCGTGCAGCCAAGCAAAACCTTGCAAATCCCCCAACTGGCCGAATTAATGGGTGCTGCTGGTACGTTCCATCAGACCCCAATAATCTTAACTAACCCTTTAAAGGGCCGTCCGTCACCGCTACACATAGAGCAATCTGACCCAAGAACCTTAACATTGACTTGATAAAGAGTTAGGCATTTCAAAAATGACGCCAGAAGCCGCAGAAACACTTGCATTAGAGGCTATAAGTTTCATCGCCGGAGACGAAGATTTAGTGGCAGGCTTATTTGACCAAACCGGCATGGGAGTCGACGAATTACGAGACGCACTCGGCAATGCTGACACCGTGGGCCAAACCCTCGCTGGCGTACTCGATTACCTGCTCATGAATGACGAATGGGTGCTAAACTTTGCCGAACAGGTCAACATCGCGCCGGAAAAAGTTCTAAGCGCCCGAGTAGCCCTCCCCGGCGGCCAACATTGGGGCTCTATATAAGTCCCCATTTTCAGGTTCTCGCCCTGCCATTTCCCCAAAATAGCGTCACCCAAAAGCATTCGTCCAAAAGTGAGTTTAAAATATGAGCATTGCCAACCTAGAGCCTCTCGTGCTCGAACAACTTCAGACCCTAACTCTGGATCCCACACGCCCGCTCATTATTTCAGATGCTGACGAAGTGCTTTTACAATTTGTCGCCGGGCTGGAAACCTATTTGGAAGGCCGCGAGATGTGGCTCGACCTTCAATCTTTCGCTCTATCTGGCAACATCAAACACAAGCAGAGCAATGAAGTGGTCCCGACCGAAGATGTACCAGCCCTTCTCTCCGACTTCTTTGCAGCCTCAACAGGAGATTTAAAAGCCGTCGCCGGGGCAGCAGACGCCCTAGCAGCCCTCCACAAACGCGGTGCTCAAATCATTGTGCTGACAAATGTGCCTCACGAACAAAGGCATGTGCGCCAAGAATGTCTCGCCCGCCAAGGCCTCGACTATCCCGTCATTGCTAATCAGGGCCTAAAAGGCCCGGCAGTTGCCTATCTTGCACAACAATGCAAAGGCCCCTTCTTCTTTTTGGATGACATTCCCCACAACATCGCTTCTGTTGCCAAGGCCCACGCGTCCACAAAGTGTATTCACTTCATCGCCGACAAACGCCTCGCCCGACTCATCGATCCTGCCAAAGACAGTCAGATACAGTCCTCTAGCTGGCCTCAAACCCACGCCTATATCGAAAAAGAACTCACCCGATTAGGCCACTAAACAGCTTCTGAATTCAAGCAGTCAGCAAAATGACAGACGTTGAAACACAGGCGTTGAAACAAAGGACATATCTACATGCGCATTGGCATTGACCTTGGTGGGACAAAGATAGAAGGCATTGCTATGAACGCGGCGGGCAAGATCATTGCGCGCCACCGCCTGCCCACTCCCCAAGGCGAATATGATGTCACCCTTCAAGCACTCGCAGCAGTCGTAGATGCCCTCGTTGAAAAAGAACCCAGCGCCTCAGGCGCACCGATTGGCATTGGTATGCCCGGTGCCGTTTCCCCCCAAACCGGATTAGTAAAAAACGCAAATAGCGTATGCCTCATCGGCAAACCGTTAGAAAACGACCTCACAAGCTTGCTCAAACGCCCCGTGCGCCTTGCCAATGATGCTGATTGCTTTGCCCTGTCTGAAGCGGTCGACGGCGCGGGACGCGGTTCCCGGTCTGTCTTCGGCGTTATTCTGGGCACCGGAGTGGGTGGCGGTTTTGTATGCGACAACAATTTGGTCTCCGGCCCCAATGCCATTGCCGGTGAATGGGGCCATATTCAATTACCCTGGATGACACCTGAAGAATTGCCCGGCACTAAATGTTATTGCGGCAAACACGGCTGCGTTGAAACATGGCTTTCCGGCCCCGGGTTCAATGCCAACAACGACCTGTCACTGACAAATGAAGAAGTAAGTGCCCATAATTATTTAAGCGCCCACACACCAGAACAGATCGAAATCAATCGGGCTCTCGACCTATACCACGACCGCCTTGCGCGTGGCCTTGCGACCATCATCAACATCATCGACCCCGACGTCATTGTTCTAGGCGGCGGCATGTCCAACATCCAAAGCCTCTATTCCCAAGTGCCCACATTATGGGGCGCGCATGTTTTCTCCGATCAAGTTGTGACCCGCCTTGTGCAAAACCATCACGGAGATTCAAGCGGCGTACGGGGAGCTGCATGGCTATGGAGTGCCGATGAAGCGCGCGCCGTCTCGCTTGAGCGTGCAAATGGATAGCCCCGCCCAAACCAAGAAGACACCGACAGGCCTGTGCCGCGACTGCCTCACACAGCTCTGTCGTCCGGCAAATAAGCCCCCTCTTCGCCGATGTCCGACATGCAGCAAACCGCGCCTTCTCACCCACCCAGAGCTATTCGACCTATCCATCGCCCATTTAGATTGTGACGCATTCTACGCCTCCGTTGAGAAGCGCGACAATCCAGACCTCAACGACAAACCGCTCATCATTGGCGGGGGAAAGCGCGGCGTTGTCAGCACCTGTTGTTACATCGCCAGAACCTACGGCGTACGCTCAGCCATGCCCGCCTTCACAGCCAAAGCCCTGTGTCCTGACGCCATTTTCATGCCGCCCAACATGAGTAAATACACAAGCGTCGGCAAAGAAATTCGGGAACGTATGCGGGCGCTCACTCCGCTGGTTGAGCCTCTTTCTATTGACGAAGCCTTCATGGACCTCTCAGGCACCCAACGTCTCCATCACGCCCCACCGGTTCTCGTGCTCGCCAAATTGGCCAAAGAAATCGAACAAGACATTGGCATCTCAGTTTCAATTGGCCTCAGTCACAATAAGTTTCTTGCAAAAATCGCCTCAGACTTTGACAAACCACGCGGGTTTTCTGTCATCGGCAAAGCCGAAACCGAAAGCTTTCTAGAAGACAAGCCGGTCGGCATGATCTGGGGGGTGGGCAAGGCTTTTCAGAAGAAATTGGCAGGCGATGGCATCACAAAGATCAAACACCTGTGGCGTGTGGACGAAAAAACCCTCGCAACCAGATACGGCCAAATGGGCTTGAGACTCTTCCAATTATCGCGCGGGAAAGACACGCGCACAATAAAACCGCACCGCCCCACCAAAAGCATATCCAATGAAATCACCTTTCCAGAAGATGTGCGTGATGTTGAAGTTCTCTCCAAACGCCTGTGGCGCTTGTGTGAAAAGGTATCTGGGCGGGCAAAAGCGTCGGAGCACGCTGGTAAAACGATTGTCCTAAAACTCAAAACAGCTGATTTTAAATCGCGCACCAGAAGCCAAACCCTACCCGACCCGACCCAATTGGCGGATGTCATTTTCAAAATTGCGGACCCTCTTCTGCGCAAAGAAGCCAATGGCACACCCTTTCGACTATTAGGCGTAGGGATTTCAAATTTGGACAATGCCAATTACGCAGATCCCCCCGACATGCTCAATCCAGAAGCCGAAAAAAATGCCGACGCCGAACGTGCCATGGATGTACTCCGTGCCAAATTTGGGGACACCGCCATTGGCAAAGGCCGTGGTCTCAAGGCAAAATCCAAACCCTCTTAATCTCCAACTCGACACTTCAAAAACTGAGAAAATGATGACAGAGAAAAACCAACCAAAAATTCTAGTAACGCGCAAACTGACACCGGCTGCTGAAAAACGCCTTCGCGCGTCCTATGACATCTGGTGGAACCAAGAGGACCGTCAGCTCTCAGGAAAAGAGATCATCGACCTTTCCCAAGGTATGGACGCGGTCCTGCCGTGCGTCTCAGATGATTTGAGCGCCCCCATCATTGAGCAGCTGTCTTCGTCAATAAAAATTATTTCCACGTTCTCTGTTGGCTACGATCACATCAACATTGAAGCCGCTTCAAAACGGTTTATCCACGTCACCAACACGCCAGACGTGGTGACCAATGCGACCGCAGACATAGCGCTCCTTCTCCTGCTCGGAGCCGCCAGAGGGGCTACACACGGCATGCAAAGTATACAGTCCGACAAATGGGCCCGCTGGTCACCCACCGGAATGCTGGGCACTGACTTGAGCGGAAAAACACTTGGTATCTTTGGGATGGGCCGCATTGGCCAAGCCACCGCCACACGGGCCCGCGCCTTTGGGATGAAAATTCACTATCACAATCGTACCCGTCTAGCACCAGCAGAAGAAGCCAACGCCACCTACCATGAGAATGCTGAAAGTCTGTATGCAGCTTGCGATATCATCTCTTTACATGCAGCTTCAAACGACCAAACCAAAGGCCTGATCAACCCTAGGTCGCTGGCTCACTTCAAGCCCGGCGCCATTCTCATCAACACCGCCCGAGGCGACCTTGTAGAAGATGACGCTCTCATATCAGCCCTTCAATCGGGAAAATTGTCCGCCATTGGTTTAGACGTCTACGCCAATGAGCCCAACATCGATCCGCGGTATCGGTCGCTTCAAAATGCCTTCCTGCTCCCCCACCTTGGGACCGCCACCTTAGAAACACGCGACGCTATGGGGTTTCGCGCCATCGACAATTTGGATGCCTTCTTCGCAAGCAAACCCCTCCCAGATCCAGTGAACTGACCTACCGCGCAAAGCCCAAGTGAGTTCTGTGACTAACAAAAATATCTAACACTGTTCAAATCAAGCGCCGACAACGCACACGGCAATTCTTGTCCAATGGTAATTTTTTCCGCAATTTTACTGGGAAAAAATTGCCGCCTAACCGAATGATCTTGATCAAAAGCCTTGGTTTCCCTCAAAAAAATAACTGGCACGTGCCTTGCGTTTCTCCAGTTAGCAACAGGTCACATATACCTGGATTGAGAGGTCACATGTCAGATACACATTTGGAACACGCCGGTAAAATTTTTTCCCCAAGCATGGGCAAAGGGATACACCCGGTTATAGATTCACTTGAAATGCGTATACGCACCAAGCTGATCCGGGGCGTAGATGGAGCAACTGACCCATCAGAAATTACCCGTCGCGCATTGGAATATGCGTCCGAAGCCGAACAACGCATTGCCGAGCTATCAGCCCGTGTCAGCACGTTGGAATCATTGGCACAGACCGACGAGCTAACCGGCCTTTATAATCGCCGTGGGTTTAAAGATATTCTCAATCGCAATCTCTTTAGCGCCGCTCGTTATGACGAAATGGGTGTACTCGCCTACTTCGATTTGAACAAATTTAAAGACATCAACGATTCATTCGGTCATGCGGCTGGAGATGAAGTGTTGCGTCGAGTGGGTGATTTTTTACGCCGTTCAATCCGCTCAACCGATTTCGCAGCCCGTTTGGGTGGTGATGAATTCGCCATCCTCTTTGTCCGCGGCGAGCACGCAAAAGCACGCGAACGCGCCCGCACAATGGCTCGCAAAATCGGTCGATTGGTTGTGCCGTGGCAGGGTCACAAATTCACAATCAGCGCCAGCGTTGGCCTAGCATCTTACGACGGCTCGACCGCTGCTGAGGAACTCATCGACCGCGCTGACCGTGCGATGTACCGAGAAAAACACAAACGTCCTGACGCCGCCATTCGCGCCCGCGCCTAAGGCAACACCAAATTACTGTGTGCCATCAAACCCCGTAAGGGGTTGATATAAGTCTGGCCGCCGGTCTCTAAAGAGGCCCCAGCTTTGACGTCGCTCCTGAACACCGTCCAAATCAAAGCGCGCGGTAAGGACTTGCGACGTCCCATCGTCGGCTTCAGCCACCAGTCCGCCAGTTTCATCGGCAATAAATGAACTGCCATAAAAGGTAAGTTCACTCTCCCCAAACACCTCTACCCCAATGCGGTTCGATGCAATGACCGGCAACATGTTTGCCGCGCCATGGCCTTGCATGGTGCGTTGCCAATGCTTGCGGGAATCCACAGGCGGTGCAGGTGGTGGTTCAGATCCAATTGCCGTGGGATAGAACAACGCCTCAGCGCCCTTCAACGCCATAATACGGGCAGCCTCCGGGAACCATTGGTCCCAACAAATGGCAGACCCAAACCGGCCAAATGCGGTATCCCACACTTTAAAACCGGTATCACCGGGTGTGAAATAGAACTTCTCTTGATAGCCCGGACCATCAGGTATGTGAGACTTGCGGTACAACTCCAAAATGGTGCCATCGGCATCTATCATCGCCAAAGAATTAAAGTAAGCCTGCCCTGCGCGCTCAAAAAAGCTAATCGGCAGCACAACGCCCAATTCCTTGGCCAAGCTAGAATACCGCGCTAAGAGCGCATTCCCCTCAAAGGGGCTTGCCAGGGCATAATGTTTGGACTTCTGTTCCTGACAAAAATACGGTGTTTCAAAAAGCTCCTGCAACAAAATCACCTGAGCGCCTTGAGCTGCGGCCAGTCTCACCAAGTGTTCAGCGGCCTCCAAGTTCGACGAAATGTCCCAACTACAGCTCATCTGGGTAGCTGCAAAAGTAACCTCTCTCATTTTGATCTCCTTGAAAGTCCGCTATATTATTCAATATCTATACACGACCAGACCACTGCTTGGCCCGATCGCAAAGAGCAAAATATTTAGGGAGTTAAAAATAATGAGCACTCAAGCCTCAAACACCGTTGAAGAACGCCTCGCGGAGATCGGCATCATCTTGCCAGACGCCGGCGGCGTTGCGGGAAATTACGCCCCTTATACCATCAGTCAAAATCAGGTTTTCATTTCGGGCCAAGTGCCGGTCACAAGTGGCGGGCTTCAATTTCAAGGAAAATTGGGCGCTGAGTTCTCAATCGAAGAAGGCCAAGCAGCGGCTCAACTATGCGCCATCAACATCATCGCTCAGCTTAAAGCGGCCTGTGACGGCGACCTCAGCCGCGTAAAAGCCTGCGTAAAGCTTGGCGGCTTCGTCAATTGCACGCCTGACTTTGGCGACCACCCCGCTGTCATCAATGGCGCGTCAGACTTAATGGTCGCAGCCTTTAATGAAAAAGGCCGGCACGCCCGCTTCGCAGTGGGTGCAACCAGCCTTCCTTTTAATGTCGCCGTTGAAGTAGATGCCATTTTCGAAATCGACTGATGTCTCAATCAGCCGACATCAAAATCAAACTAACTACTTTCAGTTCGGCGTGCCAAACGCGTCACCACCATAAGCAGCGGCGCGCCGAAACTGATGTAAAACGCAACCACACCGCCCGAGAGCAGATAGATCCAATCATTGGGTACAAAGCCCTCTGCAACAGCGCGCACACCGCCGAAGACCAAAAACACCGACACAACGCCCAGAACAATGGCAATGAGACGCACCACCACCAAGCGGGCGGGCTCAAATTTGAGATAATTCTGCTCGAGAAGCGCTCCCAACACCCAACCCAGAAGAAAGCCGCCGATAGAAGCGGCTTCGCCAGCACCTTCAGCTTTAGGCCAAACGTAAATGGTCGCGATCATTGCAAGCAAGACCCCTAAGAACTGCACAGGCCACGACAGTGACCGCCAGCGATTCCCCATGGGAGACAGCACTGCGTAGAAGACAACAAGACTGAGCGCCCCAAGTACAGAGCCCATCAACACATCTTCAATATCGTGAACACCCAAATACAACCGGCTCAAAATGATGCCGAGCGCAATAAAGCCAGCGCCCCAATAAGCCCACTTCGCTTCCCATTGCTGCCTAACTTCATAGGCGAGCCAGAACCACATCACAATGCCGATTTGAGCATGACCGCTGGGCATGCCGTACGAGCCCCCAACCCGTCCATCTAGCGCATAAAGCACGTCGGGACGCGGGTTTTGCCAATAGTCCTTCAACAAGGCGTTCAAAACCGCCGACGCAAACACAATCAACGCGAGCCGGTGCCCCACATCTTTCCGCCACCCCCAATAAATCGCCGGAATAGCGATCAGAAAGAACGGCGTGTAGCCCATCCACGTGAAAACATTAAA
>NVSO02000239.1 GCA_002401305.2 Rhodobiaceae bacterium
ATTGAAGGCAACCTTCACCTCTGAAACTGAGTTGTTCAACACCGCCATCAATCAACAGACCAGCGCCCTCGCCTCCTTGTTGCGCGATCAAATGGATTTGTTGGCCAAAGACCTAACAACCAGCTCTGAAGAAATAAATCTGGCAGTACTGCAAGCCGCAGACGCCATTCAGGCAGAAGTCACGCACCGCACAGATGATATCCGGGGCACAGTTCAAAGCACCTCCTCTGACCTTGAAGGTGTGGGCGAGAAACTCAACAACGTCATGTTCCGGATTGGCGGCGCAGCGCGCGATGCAACACGCACCTTGCAGTCAGCCAGTGAAGACCTCGAAACACGTATGCAAACCCTGCCGAATGAAGCGGCCCAGGGAGCACAAGCTCTCCAAACAGTCCTTGAAGAGCAAATCACGACCTTGGCATCCATCGCCGAAATCGTGGTGCGCCACTCCCGTACCTTCGACAAGAATGCGCCCAACGCCCCACTTGCCCCGTCCCTAGAAAATGCTGCACGCACCTATGTGCCCGCAGCGCCGCAAATGGCAGCACCCCGAACATCAGCCGCGCGTCCACCGCAAATGCCAACGGACAAAAAATCGAAAAAGGCGGGGGGGAAATGGGCTCTATCAGACTTGCTGACCGCAGCCCGAAAATCAGAAGGTCCTGCAACCGAAAAGCCGCTGGACGAACAAGAGTTCAACAGAACCTCTTTGCACATCATCGAAACGCTTCAGTCACTTGCTGTGGATCTTGACCGTGCCTTGGAGCAAAGCCCGCCAGCCGAGCTGTGGCAACGCTACCAACAAGGCGAGCGCAATGTCTTTGCCCGCCGTCTCTACAATTTGCAGGGCCGTGAATTATACGACACCATCGCCGAGCGCTTCTCTCGCGAACCCGAATTTCGGGACGACGTGCAGCGCTTCATCCGGTTGTTTGAAAAACTGATGCTGCATGCCTCTGAGAGGGACCGGGACAATATCCTCGTAGAGACATATCTCACATCCGACACCGGCAAAGTGTACCTCATGCTGGCTCAAGCCAGCGGGCACCTCACTTAGTCATCAGTGGGTGTAGGAGCCCGGCTCAGCCCTGCTAAGGTCTGCGCCGCCCAAATGGTAAGTTGGCGCATAACATCGTCACTCGCCGCGTCGAGGGCAATAATCAGATCATCTTGCGTCTTGCCCTTGCTAGGGGCTTCTGCGGCAAAACGAGTGGAAGCGACCAACCGGCCTTTCCCCATATCCACTAAGCTCACGCGCAAGTCGACGCCGGCAACCATGGTACCCTCACGTTGGGTAAACCCAAACGCGCGCAGTTCCGTTTGCACATCGTACTGAGCGCGCAGTCCACTCCCCGTACGTGCAACCGCATCAAATTTTCCTGATTGCTCAAACGTATCAATCAACGCCGTTTGAAAAATAATTGGCGCTGTATCAGACCAGCGCACATCGCCGATGTAGACCACCTCATGAGCCGAAGGGTGATAGAGAATTTTGGGCGTATTCACTTCAGCCGCGGCATAGGGTTCCTTAATGGTAACCGCTGCGTTGGCGTGGGGCACATTCTCACTGTCCACAATAACCGGCGTGATCACAAACATCCGCGCAGGCTCTCCTGATCCCAGATTAATCAAAGCACACCCCGATAGCATGCTCATGCCCACAAGGCTGCTCGTAGCCACCTTAACTGCCCTACTTGTGAAACGTCTTATATCTGTCCGTGCCATCTTGCTATCCTGTCTTCTGCTCAATCTGTTCGCACCAGCAAACTCAACGCGGCACATCATATTCGACAACATCTTTTCCCAGCAAATATTGGCCCGGATTATCCTCAGCCGTCTTTGCAATACGCTCCAGCGTATCAATCAATTTTCGCGTGTCTTCCAACAGAAGAGGGACTTCTCCCAATCCATCGCGCGCAAAACTATCAATCGACGCCCGATTATCTGTCATGATTTGCGTGAGCTGATCTCCAAGCTCCCGGTAAGATTTAACTGCCCTACGTGCTTCGTAAATAACGCCAGAGACATCGCCAGCCAGTAAAGTTTCGCTGGTTTTTGCCAAACGTTCCAAACTATCAGATGCCCGCGCAACATTTCTGGTGATGTCATTCACATTGCGCAATGTCTGTTTGATGTCAGTCGAGCTGCCCGCAAGTTCCGCGGTCAACGTCTCAACATTTTTGACAATGCCCGCTACATTTTTCTGATTTTGCGCAACCATCTTCTGCAAATCGATAATCAGCTTATTGGCATTATCCAAAGCAGCTGGCGCACTGGAAAACAGCTCTTGAAACGCGGAAGGCTCAGCAATGATGATTGCATAGTCTTCGCCCTCTTTCGCCACCAAACGAGGCGCTGATTGAGACCCGCCTTCAAGCTGGATGAGCGCAACACCTGTCAGACCGGTAAACTGCAAGCTCACCTTGGTATCTGTTTTAACCGGCGTCGTAGAGACCGTTTGAATGCGCGCGATCACCCGGCTGGGGTCTTTTTCATCCAGCCGCAGGTCCATGACCTTACCAACACGAATACCGTTGTATTGTACACTGCCGCCATCGGTCAGGCCTGAGACAGACCCCCCAAAAACCACTTCATAATAATCAAAGGTTTGATTGATTTGGACGCGCGCAACCCAGAACGAAAACAAAAAGGCCGCAATAACGACCACAAGCGCGAAGCTGCCAATCAAAACATTATTGGATCTTATTTCCATTTCATTTCCCTTCAGGGCCTTTGAGCAGGCCCTGCTCGCCTCTAAACACTTAATCGCCTAAAATAGCCGTCACACAAATCAACCAAGCGGGTCATCGGATAGATCGCGCCGCACGCGCCCGCGGCCCATGGAAGTATTCCCGCACCCAAGGGTGGTTACTTTGTAACATATCATCCATCGTGCCCACCAAAACTACCCGATTATCTGCCAACACAGCAATTCGGTCACAGACCGTCGACAGTGTATCTAGGTCATGAGTCACCATAAACACCGTCAGCCCTAAAGCTCGCTGCAAGTCCTTGATCAACATATCAAACCCATGCGCGCCAATCGGATCAAGGCCCGCCGTTGGCTCATCTAGAAACACAATTTCTGGATCCAAGGCCAAAGCCCGAGCCAAACCAGCCCGCTTACGCATACCGCCGGAGAGCTCAGAGGGGTATTTACTACATGCCCCTTCATCAAGCCCCACCATGCGAATTTTCAATCCGGTCAATTCGTCCATAAGGCTCGGCTTCATCGAGAGGTGTTCGCGAAAAGCAACTTGCACATTCTCCGCGACACTCAAGGCGGAAAACAAGGCGCCGTCCTGAAAGAGGATGCCCCAACGTTGCTCGACAGCTTGGCGTTCGAGCTCAGACAAGTCTTTCAGCCGTTGGCCAAACACAGTCAAATCACCAGATTGCGGTTGCTGCAAACCAACGATAGAACGCAGCAAAACAGACTTGCCCGTCCCCGACCCGCCAACAATGCCAATGATCTCCCCCCGCTTAACATCAAGCGACAGGTTCTCATGCACCACGTGCCCACCAAAACTATTATTGAGACCGCGCACTTGAATGATGAAATCATCTTGCCCGCCCATATGTCCAAAGCTCTGGCTCATATCAGATCCCCACGCCGGTGAAGAAGATTGCGAAAGCGGCGTCCAACACGATGACCATGAAAATAGATTGCACCACTGAGCTGGTGGTTTGACGCCCGACAGATTCCGCAGAACCCGTTACATTAAGCCCCGCCCGGCACCCGATCATCGCGATCACCAGCGCCATGAAGGGAGCTTTGAGCAAGCCAACACCAAATGTCCAAAAGCCTGATGCCTCCCGCAATTGAACCAAATACGCATCGGGCGTTGTGTCCAGCATGGCCCAAACAGCCACGCCGCCGCCCACCAGCCCCACAACATCCCCAATGAAGGTCAATAAGGGCAACGTAATCACGAGAGCCAAAACCCGAGGCACCACCAACATTTCAATCGGGTCCAACCCCAACGTGCGCATCGCATCAACTTCTTCGCGCATTTTCATCGACCCGATCTCGGCCGTGAAAGCAGACCCCGAGCGCCCCGCAACAATGATCGCAGTCAACAGCAGCCCAACTTCTCGCAAGAACACGATCGCCACCAAATTGACCGTATAAACTTCAGCACCAAGCTTTTGCAGTTGGACCGCCCCCTGCTGGGCGATCACCGCCCCGATCAAGAACGTCATCAGCGCCACAATCGGTAAAGCATCAAGCCCGGCTTTTTCCATGTGGTGCACTAAGGGCACGAGACGCAAACGACTAGGGTTGCGTATCGCCCGCCCCAAAGTCGCAATCACAAGACCAAAAAAAGCCAACTGATCGTAGATATTATTGCCAATTTGGCGAACGGTCGCGCCCATGCGCTCCAGCAGCGCAATATACCAAGGCCCTTCATCTGGATGCATTTCAACCGTTGCAAATGAATGTTCAATCGCATCCAACAACGCTTGCTGAGCCAAAGTCAGGCCGTCAATGCGAACTTTGAAACCCTGTGCTTCCAATTGGGCTGCCGTACGCTGAATCATCCAAGCACCGGCTGTATCTAACCGTACAACTTCCGCCAAATTCAGCACCGCTTCACGGCCTGCAACCCGTCGGCTCTTAATCTCTTTCAACGCCGAATCAACGCTTTCAACATGACGAACCGTCCACTCTCCGGCGCATTGCACCTGAAAAGTGTCATTTTCATCCATCACGCGAAAAGAGAGAGCCCCACTGTCCACAAATAACCTCTTAATACGACCATTAAACGAACGCGTCAGAAAACCACATCGACATATATACCATTCACGCTAAGTTCAGGGTAACACAGAAAAAATAAAGTTTTACCGACACACGACAGCTAAACCTAGGAGAAAGTCGTCATGAAATTCGTATGGAAGGGCATTGTCGCGCCCGCACTCGCTTTGACCATTGGTCTTGGCATGACTTTGAGCACCCCCGTCATGGCGGACCCACTTGTGCCTGACCTCAAAAAAGGCGAAAGAGTTTTCAAAAAATGCAAAGCCTGCCACACACTCAAAGAAGGCGAAGCCAATAAAATTGGCCCCAACCTTTATGGCATGTTCACACGCGGCGTAGCGGCAAAAGAAGATTTCAACTATTCAAAAGCAATGCGGACCAAAGCGCCTGAAATTGCGGAGTGGAATGATGAAACTCTCGCAATTTACCTCAAAAAACCATCCAAATATATCAAAGGCACTGCCATGTCATTTGCGGGTTTGAGAAAAGAGAAGCAGCGCGTCAATGTCATTGCTTACCTAAAACAAGAAACAGCTCCGGCACCAGCCGAAGCTGAATAATCAAGTAGATCATTTCAGACAAAAGGCGGCTCCTATGAGCCGCCTTTTTCATGCGCGCATTATTCCCAAATGATCAACCAGCAGCGTCACGGCGGCGACGGCGTTGAGCTGTGAACACCAGACTAAAAAGTCCGAACGCCGGGATGAAACTCCAATAGGCATTGGGCCGATCAACCGGCACTTCCAGAGCCAAAATTTCCCAATCAAAATCAACGCCCAGCTTCTCAGCCGCACTCGAAAAATCAACATCATCAACAATTGTATGGCCGTCTTCATCCCGTACAGCTAAACCTGAAAATGCGAACCGGTCAGTCAAGGAGCCCACGGGCCCTAAGGGCAACAAGACCCGCCGAGTGATAATATCACCCTCTAACGTTTCGCCCCGCATGATAAGACGAGCGGTACCATCCGGCCCCACCCCTTCAATAAGAGGTGTTGCTTGAGCAATGGGCACTTCTTGAAATGGCGCCTTCCATTGATCAATCCAAAACCCAGGCTGGAACAAGGTGAAGGCCACAAGCAGAAGCGCGCCGGTTTCCCATAAACGATTGCGCACGAGCATAAAGGATTGGGTTGCTGCAGAAAATAACAGCACCGCACCCAGAGCGCCCAGCACCGTCAGTGCGAGGTCTAGCGGCCCCTCAACCCCAATAAGCAACAGCTTAGTATTGAAGATGAAGAAGAACGGCAAGATCACGGTACGCAGGGAATACAAGAAAGCATATCCACCAGTTTTAAGCGGATCCCCCCGCGAAATCGCAGCGGCGGCAAAAGAAGCCACCCCAACAGGCGGCGTGACATCCGCCATAATCCCAAAGTAGAAAACAAACAAGTGGACCGCGATCAACGGCACCACAAGTCCATTCGCAGCGCCAAGCTCAACCACAACACCGGCCAGCAATCCCGAGACCACAATATAATTGGCAGTCGTTGGCAAACCCATGCCCAACAGCAAACTCAAAATAGCCACCAAGATAAGCATCAACACCAATGAGCCGCCCGAGAGAAACTCAACCAACTCTGTGAGCACCTGAGCAATACCTGTAAGCGAAACGGTTCCCATGATGATACCCGCGACCCCAGTGGCAATCGCGATGGCCACCATATTGCGTGCACCTGTGCCCAAACCTGCAATCAACTGGTCCCTACCTTGCGCAAGTGCGGCAAAAGCCAATTCTCCCCGCTGAAGAAACATCAACAATATCGGCTGTGTAAAGGTCAGCAGAAGGAGCGTCACCGTTCCCCAAAAGGCAGACAGACCCGGCGACAAGCGTTCAATCATCAAGCACCAAACAAGCACGCCGATCGGAAGCAGAAAGTGCAATCCCGTGCGTGCCACTTCAGCTGTGGTCGGCAGGTGGTCAAGGGCGTCCCCCTCCAACAACTTCTCTGTATAAGGCGCGCGTGCTGCCACCCAAACCAAGCCGACATAGGCAGCGCCCAAAAGCGCGCCAATCAACCAGACCGCATTCTCGCCAGCAACCGACTGCACAAATTGAATACTGAAATAAAGCGCGTTCAAAATAATGATGAGACCGGCTGCCTGCATCAACATGAAGGCTAGCCCCAAGAAACCGCCGCGCCGTTTCGGGCGCGCCATGCCTTCCATCCCTGCTTTCAACGCTTCAAGGTGCACGAGATAAAGCAAAGCGATGTAGGACAAAATGGCAGGCAGAAATGCGTGCTGGATAACCTCGAGATACGAAATACCGACATATTCCACCATCAAGAATGCTGCGGCCCCCATCACCGGCGGCATAATCTGCCCGTTCACCGACGCAGCCACTTCCACAGCACCCGCTTTTTCCGCACTAAAACCAACCCGGCGCATCAGCGGAATAGTGAAAGTGCCGGTCGTAACTGTGTTGGCAATGGAAGAACCCGAGATCAGCCCGGTCATCCCAGAGGCCAAAACAGCTGCCTTGGCAGGCCCGCCCCGCATATGTCCAACCGCTGCGAAGGATAGCTGAATGAAATAGCGCCCAGCCCCTGCTTGGTCGAGCAAAGCGCCGAACAAAACAAACAAAAAGACAAAGCTAGTCGACACACCAAGGGCAATGCCAAACACCCCTTCGGAGGTCAACCACATGTGGCTCATGGCACGATTAAGGCTCGCCCCCTTCCACGAAATCATGTCCGGCGCCATGTCTCCAAAAAACACATAGGCCAAAAAGATAATCGCAAGCACTGTCAGCGGGGGACCCAAGGCGCGGCGCGTCGCTTCCAAGAGCAGCACCAACCCGACAACCGACACAACAATGTCTTCGGTCGTGGGCAAGCCAGGCCGCTCGGCAAGCGCGTCATTGAAGAGGCAAAGATAGCCCGCCGACATAGCGCCCAAAAACGCAAAAGCCCAATCGCTCCACGGAACGCTGTCGCGCGATGATTTCTTAAAGGCGGGATAAGAAAGAAAGCCTAGAAACAGCGCAAAGGCCAAATGAACAGCCCGCGCCTCGCCATCATTGAGGATGGGCACATATTGCGCAAAAAGGAAGGGCAACGTTGAGGCATACCAAAGCTGGAAAAGCGACCAACTTACGGCCACATACGCAATCACGCGGCCGGTTAACCCGCCCGCGTGTCTAGCGCCAGTATCTTCTGCTTCAACCATGCCCATGGCATTTTGTGCGGGCTCAGTCTGCAGATTTTCTTTTTGCGTCATTCAGTCTCAAAGGACTGCTATTTCAGCAACCCCGCCTCTTTATAATATTTCACGGCACCAGGATGTAACGGCGCAGAGTTGTTGTTTTGCACCATAGCCTCTTTGGTGAGGACACCAAATGCCGGATGTTGTTTTTTGAAAGCATTGAAATGAGTGAAAACAGCTTTCACCAATTCATAAACCATCGTGTCACTCACATCAGCCGTCGTGACCATTGTCGCTGCCACCCCAAAGGTTTTTGTGTCCTGCGGGTTACCAGTATACATGCCACCGGGAATGGTCGCAGGCCCATAATAACTATTCTCTTTGATCAGCTTTTCAACCACTGGACCCTCAACGGACACCAGAACGGTCTTGCAGGTGCTCGTTGCTTCAACAATGGCCCCGCTTGGGTGACCCACCGCCATCACAATCGCATCTACTTTATTGTCACATAAGGCAGTGGTTTGCTCAGCCGCTTTCAGTTCAGACGCGAAGGCAAAAGTCTTGCCTGTCCAACCGTAAGCTTTCATCAAAACATCCATCGTGGCCCGCTGGCCAGACCCCGGATTGCCGATATTAACCCGCTTACCTTTTAGGTCTTCAAACTTGGTAACGCCAGAATCTGCCCGGGCCACAACCGTGAAAGGCTCAGGATGCAGAGAGAACACACTGCGCAACTTCGTAAAGGCGCCCGCCTTTTTGAATTTCGCGGTGCCCTTATAGGCGTGGTATTGCCAGTCAGACTGCGCCACGCCCATTTCCAAATCCCCACCACGCAAAGCGTTGAGGTTGTAGATAGAACCGCCCGTGCTCTCCACAGTGCAGCGAATATGGTGTTTCTTGCGGGCTTTATTCATAAGCCGGCAGATAGCACCCCCTGCTGGGAAATAGACGCCCGTGGCGCCACCCGTGCCAATAGTCAGGAAAGTACCGCCTGCTGCTTGAGCAGAACCTGCACTAAAAAGGCCCGCAGCTACTGTAAGCGCGGCGACAAATCTGGTTAATTTTTTCATGATGGCTTCCTAACTACTGTGCTTTCGCATCGACCACCTTATACAACTAGGGCCTTAATCTGCGAAAGCTCCCTCCCAAAACAACTCAAATGACAATTACTCATCTGCGCGGCGAACTCAAACACTAATCTTCTCCCGCCCGTGTGAAATCCCAATGAATCGGCCCTTTCACAGCTTAGCCGAAGGAAAAACATCGTCCGCACCAAGCGCCTGACGGTTAACGCACCCCGGCTGGCCCGGTTTCTGCTTTTTCTTTCCTAGAAGCCTAATCAGTGTCTTCATTTGGCACAGTTTACGGTGATAATGAGTTAATTTGAGCCACCGGCCCGTGTTGGCCAGTTAGTTGAGTACCGAATTGATGCAAAAGACTATTTGGATGAAACGACTTTCTTGGATTTTGCCCCTGCTCTTCATTGTAGCGGCGACCGGCTTGTCATTTAAAAACCCATCAGATGTCACCACAGACATTTCGGATCAGACTTTTGACTTTTATCAACAGCTCAAACCGCGGGCGACAACCGCCCCCCACTCCGTTTACATCGATTTTGATGCCGCGAGCGCTGAGAAGCTAGGGGCTTGGCCGTGGCCCCGCACCATTGTCGCCGACATCGTTCGCCGAACAATTGAGGCCGGTGCCGAGGCTGTCATTCTAGACCTGCCCTTGGCCCACCGCGATGTTACATCGCCCAAACAGGCCATCAAAACATGGGGCCCGCTCCCCAACAATCCAGAGTTTGTCTCTTTGAATGATACGCTTGCTCTGCTGCCAGACCACGACGATGAACTTGCGGATGCTTTAAATGAAGGCATCACCATCGTCTCCATTGTGCCGGGCAAAAGCCGTGGCCAAGATGTCTTGCGTCGTTCAACACCTATCGCCCAATCTGGCGGGAACATGTTACGCCACGTGCCAACATTCGAGACCCGTCAACCAGCCCTAGATATTTTCCGCAACGCCGCCCACGGCATTGGTATCACTCTCCCGCCCACCGCTCACAATGAACGCGTGCGGAGCCTGCCCCTGTTGGCCGCATTAAGTGGCGAAGTACAGCCCGCCAGCGCCCTTGAGGCGATACGCCTGTCGCAGAAAGCCGACGGCTACAATATCAGCTTGATTGAGCCTGTTAAAGCGATCGCCTTGACGAAAATCCCCGGCATTCA
>NVSO02000024.1 GCA_002401305.2 Rhodobiaceae bacterium
CCTGACGTCTCTACCCGGCGTGACATCATCGAGAAACTATGGACGCAAGATGGGGTGTCTGTGGACCCGGTAGCCGCGGCAAAAGGTCATGAAGAAATTGCTGCCATGGTGACAGGTGTTCAAACCAGCTATCCGGGGCACCGGTTCAATCTTGCTGGTGAAATAACAGAGCACCATGACCGCCTTCATTTCCGCTGGGAGATGAAAGATGCGGACGAGAAGGTGCAATTGGCGGGGCTGGACAGTGTGCGGCTCGCAGAAAACCAATTTGCCGATCTTGCCGGGTTTTGGGTTTAACAAACTTTGATGTGGAGTGGTTTTCCCAACGGTCCTTCCGGTCGTTGGGAAAACCCTCATCGATGCTGAGCGCCTAAGCCTTACGCCGGAAGCCGCCTTTGAATTCCGATAGGCTGATGGCACCGGTTAGTTGGCAGACGGCGGCAAAGACAATCATGCCGCCTGTCACCAATAAGGCCAGCGCACTGACTTGCACCCAGAAAGCTTCTTGGAACCATGGCTCAAGCAGTAGAGCTGCGCCCCATAAGCTTGCGCCCATGACTAAGGCTGCCAGCAAAATAAGCGGTACCCGTTTACGCAAACGGTTGTCGGCTTTGAAGTGACCCAGCGAGATGAGACGCGCGCCCAGCAAAAGAGTGTTGAGCCAAGCCGCTAATGTGGTGGCAAGTGCTATGCCAAAGAAACCAAGCCATTGGAACAAAACAATGGACAGCACGATGTTGACGCCGATTGAAATCAGCGCATACCGCATCGGCGTCGCGGTATCTTCGCGAGCAAAAAAGCCGGGTGAGAAAACTTTGCTCAGCACAAAGGCTGGCAAACCAAACGCATAGGCCGAGAGGGCGAGCGCTGTGGCTTGTGTATCTGCGGCCCCAAAAGCCCCGCGTTCGAACAGCACAGAAATTATGGATGTGGGAATGATGGCCAGCGCGACGGCCGCGGGCAAGGTTAAGAGCATGGCAAATTCAAAGGAACGGTTCTGCACACTTAACGCGCCGTCTTCGTCGCCGGATCGCAAGCGTCTGGCCAAATCTGGCAAGAGCACGATGCCAATGGCGATCCCCACCACGCCGAGCGGAAGTTGATAGATACGGTCGGCGTAATAAAGCCACGACACAGCACTTGCCTGAAGGGACGCGATGATGGTGCCGACGAGAAGATTGAGCTGGGTGACGCCTCCAGATATGACGCCGGGAATGCCCAGACGAATGAGGCGGCGTACTTTTGGGGTGAGGCGTGGACGACGTAAATGTAAGTGGAAACCGGCACGGCGGGTGGCCATCAGCAACATGAAGAATTGTGCTGCGCCTGCTACAGCGACCCCCCACGAGAGAACAAAACCGGGGTTATCAAAGAAGGGCACGACGACCAGCATTGCGCTGACCAAAATGATATTGAGCAAGATGGGGGCGGCAGCTGCTGCCATAAAGCGGCCCAGCGAATTGAGGACGCCAGAGAGCAAAGCGGTTAGCGACATGAACAAGAGATAGGGAAATGCGATGCGGGTAAAGAACACTGCGAGCTCATATTTGGCGGGCATGTCGCCGCCATTCAACGTCACAACATAGGTGAGGTACCCCGCATCGAAACTTTGGGGCAAGTCGGCAAAACCCGGTGCAATGGCAAACATCAACCACGGCATGGATAGCTCAGCGAGAAGCGTGAAGATAAGCAAGGTGGCGAGCAGAACTGAGAGAGCTTCTTGCGCAAAATTTCGGGCGGCGACTTTACCGCCCTCTTCTAACTCCCGCGCAAATAGGGGTACAAAGGCTGCGTTAAACGCGCCCTCGGCAAAAAGGCGGCGAAAGAGATTGGGAAACCGGAAGGCGACGAAAAAAGCATCCGCAATAGGGCCTGCGCCCAATACGCCTGCAATCAGGATATCGCGCACAAAGCCCATCACACGGGAAATCATGGTCATGCCACCGACGGTGGTGGCGGAACGGACAAGGTTCATACGGTTCTCTTAAATTTCTCTAGGGCTCTCTGCTCAGCTTATGCAGCTGACTTCTTTTTCCCACCTTTGGCGGCGACGGCTTTTCGAGGGCGTGATTTTTTCATTGGATCCGCCAAGGCTTCTAAGAGCTGGCGTTCAATTGAACGGAGCTTGGCAACATTGGTGATTTTTCCGCCCATAAGGTCAGACACATAAAATACATCCACCGCGCGCTCGCCATATGAGGTGACAAATGATGACGCAATTGTAAGGCCCAAATGAAACAATGTTCGGGTCAAGGCATGCAACAAGCCTGGACGGTCCAGTCCGTTGACCTCAATAACCGAATATTTGTCGGACGCGGAATTGTCAATATAGACATGCGGTTCAAAATTGAACGCTTCGAGAACCGGCTTGCGGCGCGTGCGGCTTTCAATCACATCAGGGGGGAGAATTTCACCCGCTAAAACTTTTCGGATCATTTCTTCCAGACGTTCGATCCGACGCCCTTCTGCGATCGCGCCAACATCAGGGTCTCGAACCCATAATGTATCCAGCGCCATACCGTCACGTGTTGTGAAAATCTTGGCTTCTAAAATTTCCACGCCTGCCGCAGCACACGCCCCTGCAAACCGCGAGTACAGTCCGGGGTGATCTTGGGTAAAGAGTGTGACCTCGGTGGCTTCTCGGGCTTCATTTACAACAGCGGAGACAACAAGACCGTCTTCGGTTTCCTTACAATTGCGAATAAGCTCTGCGTGACGCACAAAGGTTTCTTGATCATAACCCAACCAATAGCCATTCATGTGGCGCGCCAGATAGTCTTCACGCTCTTTTGCATCCCAATCTTGGATACGGTCGGTGAATACTGCTTTGGCATGCTCGGCCCGTTGAGTGCGGTTGATCTTGGTTCGACCGCCTTGCAACAATGTATCTGCTTCAAAATATAGCTGGCGCAAGAGCTGGTCTTTCCAACCATTGAAAACACCGGGGCCCACAGCTTTGATGTCCACGACAGTCAGCAGATATAGATATTTCAACCGTTCACGGCTTTGGACGATGCGGACAAAATCGAGAATTGTTTTGGGGTCCGACAAGTCACGCCGTTGGGCAACGTCTGACATGACCAAGTGATTTTTCACCAGCCATGCAACGGATTCCGTCTCAGATTTTGACATGCCCAATTGCGGGCAGAGACGGCTGGCGATTTTGGCCCCTGCTTCGGAATGATCTTCTGGGCGACCCTTAGCGATGTCGTGCAAGAGCACCGACATAAAGACCACCGCACGGCTGGAGATGTTGCTCATCAATTCAACAGCCAGAGGATGTTCGTCTATTGTTTTACCGGTATCGATTTCCGACATGATGCCAATGGCGCGAATGAGATGTTCGTCGGCTGTATAGTGGTGATACATGTTGAACTGCATCAACGCGACAATGCGGCCAAAGTCGGGAATAAAGCGCCCCAACACGCCGGTCTCATTCATGCGGCGCAGAATGCGTTCCGGATCTTGTTTGGAACACAAAATTTCTAAAAAGATCCGATTGGCTTCGGGGTTTTTGCGCAAACCCGATACAAGCTTGAGGGAGCGGGTCAGCAATTTGAACGCGTCGGGGTGGATCAAAATGTTGTGGCGGTCCGCAACATGAAATAACCGCATAATGGCGACCGGGTCTTTTTCGAATGTATCTTTCTTGACCACCGTCAAACGACCGCCTTCGACAGCAAAACCTTCAATGTCTTTTTTCTTGCGAGAGAAGGCTTGCATGATGCGGCCAATGCCGGGCTTCTTCTTTTTCTCTTGCATCTCAAGGGCATTGCAGAAAATACGGGTCAGATCTCCGACATCTTTGGCGATGAGGAAATAGTGTTTCATGAAGCGCTCAACGCCCTTCATCCCATGGTGGGAATGATAGCCGAGCTGATTGGCCATTTCCGTTTGCACGTCAAATGTGATGCGCTCTTCTGCCCGGCCGGTGATGAAATGCAATTCGCACCGGATCGCCCAGAGGAAGTTTTCGGCTTTTGTGAATACCTTCAATTCATCTTTACTGAACAGTCCGGCTTTGATCAGCTCTTTGACATCTTTGGCCTGATAAACATATTTGCCAATCCAGTAGAGGGTGTGCAAATCGCGCAAGCCGCCCTTCCCGTCTTTGACATTGGGCTCTACCAAATAGCGGGACCGGCCGGTTTTTTCATGGCGCTCATCGCGCTCTGCCAATTTGGCTTCGACAAATTCAGTCCCCGTGCCGCGAATGACGTCCTTAGCAAACTTCTCTTCAAAATCGTCGAAAAGAGTTTTGTCCCCATGTAGAAAACGGGCTTCCAGCAAAGCGGTGCGGATTGTCATGTCTTCCTTGGACAGGCGAATGCATTCGGTCACTGTGCGGGTTGCGTGGCCCACTTTGAGGCCCAAATCCCAAAGAAGGTAGAGGGAATATTCAACAACGCTTTCGCCCCAAGGTGTCTGTTTGTAGGGCAACAGAAAGAGCAAATCGATGTCAGAGCCCGGTGCGAGCAAACCACGGCCATAGCCTCCCGTCGCCACCAATGCCAGATGTTCGGCTTCGGTTGGGTTGTCGGCGGTGTGGACGTGCTCAATAATGAAGTCATAGAGGGCGCAGATGATCTTATCTTGCAGGTAGCAAATCGCTGCGGCGCAATCGGTCCCTTTGAACTTGCCGTCTTCCAATCGCACCCGAGCAAGGTCCCTGCCCTTGGTTTGATAAGCCTTTAAAGTTGCCAATAATTCCGTGCGGCGCGCGATCTCATTGCCTGCGTGGGTTTTGGCACATTGAGCGAGCGCTTCTTTTAAAGCGTCAACATCAATTATCTCTTTCAAAGTAGCGGGTCGCAGGGCCATGACACTCTCTTTTTGTCAGAATAGACGTTTGGCGCAGCCTACCACGGCTTTGCTGGTACAGCCTTAACAGAGTAGAGAATTGGTTCAAAACAAAGGCCTTTTGTGGGCTGCGTTCAAAATTTGTTTGCTCAATGTGAATCTGGCGGACAGGGGTGCTTCGCTTCGACGTCTGGGTGATTAAGGAACAATCACTCTGATGAAATATTCAGCTGCTGACTTCTGCTTTCGCAATATGGAAACTTTGGACTCTTTGTGACCGTTGGTCTCACCATTTGTGACCAACAGACTCCCATGGAAATGCGAATAGGCAATTGTTCGCTCGTTGCGAATCTTAGGCCCTTGATTTGATCTGAATGAGCGAGTCGTTTGCGCGGCCCTGCCTAACAATGGCGCCCCACTCAAACCCCTCTTAGGCCTGCGACCTTAAGAGAGGGCTTTCTGTTTGAGCGCATAGAGCACATCTAGCGCCTCACGCGGCGTCAAACTGTCGGGGTCAATCTCGTCCATCGCGTCGCGCAACGCACTTTGAAGGGCCGCAGACTTCGCTGCGGGCGAATCCTTGGCGCTGGCTTGAGCTTGGCTCAGGGAGAAAAGAGGCAGGTCATCGATAATTGCCTTAGTCCGTGTGCCCTCGTCACCAGATTCCAATGCGGCCAGCACTTCATGGGCGCGTTCGATGACAACTTCAGGCAAGCCCGCCAACTTAGCGACTTGAATGCCGTAAGAGCGGTCGGCGGCACCGGGGGCGACTTCGTGGAGGAAGATGACATTTCCCTCCCATTCTTTGACCTTCATGGTGGCATTGGCCAGATGGGGCAGCTTTTGGGTAAGGCTTGTCAGCTCATGGTAGTGGGTGGCAAACAATGACCGGCAGGCGTTGACCTCATGTAGATGTTCGACAGCGGCCCACGCGATGGACAGACCGTCAAAAGTCGCGGTTCCCCGCCCGATTTCATCCAAAATTACCAGAGAATGAGGGCTTGCCTGATTGAGAATGGCCGCGGTTTCCACCATTTCAACCATGAAGGTGGAACGGCCCCGCGCTAGATCATCTGCCGCACCAACCCGGGAGAAAAGCTGATCGACAACGCCGATATGGGCGTAACCTGCGGGCACATAGGATCCCATTTGCGCCATGATCGCGATGAGGGCGTTTTGACGCAAAAAGGTTGATTTACCCGCCATGTTGGGGCCTGTGAGCAACCAAAGGCGGTGATTGGAGCCTTTATCTGCCGATAAATCACAGGCATTGGCAACAAAGGGGCCTTGGCCTGCCGCCTCCAAGGCGGCCTCCACAACGGGATGGCGCCCTGCCTGAATTTCAAAAGCTAGCGTGCCATCAACTTTGGGGCGGCTATAGCGTTTTTCTTGAGCCAATTCGGCAAGGGCTGCGGTGACATCTAATTGCGCCAATGCGTCTGCTGCCGCAGAAATAGCGGAAACTTGCTTCATTGTTTCGCTTACGAGATGATCGAAAAGGTCTTGTTCGAGGGCTAGAGCGCGACCACCGGCTTCGGCAATACGGGTGGCAAGCTCTGATAATTCCACAGTGGTAAAGCGCACGGAACTGGCCAAGCTTTGACGGTGGATGTAGCTCTCAGAAAATGGTTCGGCCAATAATTTGGCGGCGTGACGCTCAGGCACATCGATGTGGTAGCCCAGCACATTATTGTGCTTCACTTTAAGCGCTGTGATGCCGGTTTCTTCGGCGTATTTTATTTGCAAACCCGCCA
>NVSO02000240.1 GCA_002401305.2 Rhodobiaceae bacterium
GGCACATCACTGAGCCCGCAGAAAGCTTGATTAGAATTTCTGGGAACCGTTCCCGAATTCTGGATAGGCCTCAAGACCAATTTCGGCCTTATCGAGACCCATGATCTCTTCTTCAACTGTTGCCCGGATGCCGATGGTAAAGCGTAGAGCCAGCCAAAGAGCAAAGGTTGTGATCACAACGAATGCACCGATTGACGCAACGCCAACACCTTGCATGTAGAAGGTCGCGCCACTGTTCGTCAACGGAACAGCCATTGTGCCCCAGATGCCGCAGAACAAGTGAACTGGGATCGCACCCACAACATCATCGATTTTGAGCTTATCGAGCATTGGCACTGCCAAGACGACGATTGCGCCACCGATACCACCGATCATGGCAGCCATGCCAAGGGACGGTGTAAGGGGTTCAGCGGTGATGGACACAAGACCGGCCAATGCGCCGTTCAAAGCCATTGTTACGTCTACTTTAGAGTAAAGCAGTTGGGTCAGAACCATTGCCGCAACAACACCGGCTGCAGCAGCCATGTTGGTGTTGATGAAGATGTTGGATACGTCGATGGCATTGCCAGCAGACCCAAGGGCGAGTTGTGATGCGCCATTAAAGCCGAACCAACCGAGCCATAGGATGAATGTACCCAAGGTTGCCAAAGGAATGGAAGAACCAGGCATTACAGTGATTTGACCGTTTTCGCCGTATTTGCCGTAACGAGCGCCCAAAACGATGGCACCGGTAAGAGCTGCCCAACCACCAACAGAGTGGACGATTGAAGAACCAGCAAAGTCAGAGAAGCCAGCATCAGACAACCAGCCAGCGCCCCATGTCCAAGAGCCTTGGATTGGGTAAATCACAGCTGTCAAAACAACCACGAAGATTAGGAAAGGCCAAAGCTTGAGGCGTTCAGCCAATGCGCCTGAAACGATTGAAGCTGTTGCGGCCACGAAGACCATTTGGAAGAACCAATCGGACGACGCAGCGTAACCGCCACCGTCGCCGAATGAGCCGGCCAATGCGTCTGCGTCACCCGCTTCTGGTGTCCAGAGTGACAGTGTGCCAATGAAGCCATCAGCGTCAACGCCCATATACATCAAGTTGTAACCAACGAGGTAGTACATGATGCCCGCAATAGAGTAGAGGGCGATGTTTTTGGTACATTGCATCGCAACGTTTTTAGAACGCACGAGGCCCGCTTCAAGCATGGCAAAGCCTGCAGCCATAAACATGACCAAGAAGCCGCCAATTAGGAAGAGGAGGGTGTTAAAAATATAGGATGTTTCATCGTCGCCCAATGCAAACGGTTCGTCCGCAGCAAAGGCCGGCGCGGCCATAAGAGCGATAGCAGCAACGCTGGCGCCCGTGACCTTAAGTAAATTTGATGCTCTCATTCGTAGCACTCCTTAAAGAGCTTCCGCGTCCGTTTCACCGGTCCGGATGCGTGTTACCTGGTCAACAGGCGTTACAAAGATTTTGCCATCACCGATTTGGCCGGTTTTGGCTGCTGTCGTAAGTGCTTCCACAACTTTTTCGACTTCGTCGGCTTTGATGACGATTTCGAGTTTTAGTTTGGGAAGAAAGTTCACAGCGTATTCAGCGCCGCGATAAATTTCTGTTTGGCCTTTTTGCCGGCCGAAGCCTTTGACTTCACTGACAGTGAGACCTTGAATGCCCAGGCCTGTTAGCGCTTCTCGAACTGCGTCGAGGCGAAACGGCTTGATGATTGCCATCACGAGTTTCATGGTGTCGTCCCCTTAGTTTCATCGGTTCGATTGGACGCGCATTGCTGGAACTACGGTTTTGCAATTTGCAATTTGCGCGATTGATCGAACTTTCCACCTAGGTCTTCTTCAAAAGTCATGCCGGAATCGGGTAAACGCTCAAACCATTGATTTTATTTGCCTATTCTCTTTTTGTTCTGTGAAGACCGCGTTTTAGGTTATTTGTACCTGCCCAAAAAATAGCCTCATACAAAACAATGCTTAAAAAATAGGCTAAATGAATCGTCATTGGGCATTTGCTATCCGAAGCCGAATTTTCAGAATGAAGAGGGGAGTGCAAAATGGTGAATTTAGAAACTTCGGTTAATACGGAGTAGAGCAACTTGTTTTGGTTCACCTTCTCGACCGAATTCGCTAGGCTGTCTGCAAATTAAGAGGCCTTACCGATCAAAGGTAAGACAGGGAGGGAAGAGAATGTCAAAAAGACAAGTGCCAGTATGGGCAATTGCGGTGAACGCGATTGCTGGCTTGACGATTGCCGCCGTTATTGTAGCGCAGTTTTTAAGCACTCAGGATGATTGTGGCGATTGCCAAACCTCGATTGCTGAACCACAAGAGACGGTGTCTAAAGAAGATGGCGTTTCTGAGAAAACTTTTGGCGCGGTCACGAAAGCGCGGTTGTTGGCGGCTGACGAGGAGCCGGGCAGTTGGATGAGCCATGGGCGTACCTATTCAGAGCAACGTTATTCTCCTTTGAAGGCGGTAACGGCGGACAATGCCCAGAACTTAAAGTTGGCTTGGTCTTATGACACGGGCACAACGCGGGGGCTGGAGGCGACGTCCTTGGTGGTCGACGGCGTTCTTTATACGACAGGCACCTGGGGCGTGGTGATTGCGCTGGATGCCAAGACAGGTGAAGAGCTTTGGTCGTTTGATCCAGAAGTGCCCGGAGAATGGGCGCGCTATGGCTGCTGCGATATTGTTAATCGCGGTGTTGCTGTCTGGGAAGGCCGGGTTTATTCGGCAAGCTTTGATGGGCGTCTGTTTGCACTGGATGCCAAAACCGGCGAACCAATTTGGGAAGTGAATACAATTCCCGGACCGCCTTATACAATCACGGGCGCGCCTCGTGTTGTGAATGGCAAAGTCATTATCGGCAACGGCGGCGCTGAACTTGGTGTGCGCGGTTACATTACAGCCTATGACGCAATGAGTGGCGAGCAAGTGTGGCGCTTCTATACGGTTCCGGGCGATCCTGCTAAGGGGATGGAATCTGTTGAGCTTGAAGAAGCTCTGGACACTTGGAAAGGTGGCCGCTGGTGGGAAATTGGCGGCGGTGGTACGGCGTGGGATTCCATGGCGTATGATCCTGAGCTGAATACTCTTTATATCGGTGTCGGCAATGGGTCGCCGTGGTCGCGTGAAATTCGCTCACCAGGCGGCGGGGATAACCTTTACCTTTCAACCATTCTTGCATTGGACCCAGATACGGGCCGCAAAAAATGGCACTATCAAACAACGCCGGGCGATAATTGGGATTACACTGCTACGCAGCACATTATCTTAGCTGAACTGGAGATTGATGGGGTTCAGCGTAAAGTTCTCATGCAAGCCCCTAAGAATGGTTTCTTCTATGTGATTGACCGGGAAACCGGAGAGCTGCTTTCTGCTGACCCTTATGTAACGGTTACATGGGCCAGTCATGTTGATTTAGAAACAGGGCGCCCGGTAGAAAACCCAGCGCAGTATTATAAAGATGGCACGCGGTTTATTTTGCCGTCTGCCAATGGCGGGCACAATTGGCATCCCATGGCGTTCAACCAAGATACCGGTCTTGTCTATATTCCTACTCAGGAGATTGCGGGCATCTATGCTTTGACGCCAGAATGGACCCTGAAAAAGGAATTCACCGTTCGACCTAATTGGTGGAATGTGGGCCTTGATTGGACGGCTTATATTGATGCCATCAATGAGCTTGGTGAAATCCCTCTTAATCATGGATATCTCAAAGCTTGGGATCCGGTGAAAAAGGAAGTCCGTTGGGTCGTCGAATATGAAGGCCCGCTTAATGGCGGCGTTTTGACAACGGCAGGTAATTTGGTTTTCCAAGGGACTGCGGATGGTCGTTTTATCGCCTTTAACGCTGAAACGGGTGCATTGGTTTGGGAAGCAAATGTGCAAACCGGTATTGTTGCTGCTCCGATGACCTATGAGATTGACGGTGAGCAATATGTAGCAGTGATGGCGGGTTGGGGCGGCGTTGGTTTGCCGTCTGGTGACGCACGTCAAACAGCGGCTGCAAAATATGGCAATGATGGACGCTTGTTGGTCTTCTCCTTAGGCGGTACGGAAACGCTTCCGGACTTGGCGTTGCGGGACTTGTCTATTCCAGAGCATGATGAAGTTCAGGCGACGGACGCACAAATTCGCAATGGCGAAATTGAGTACATGGCAATTTGTTCCCTATGCCATGGCGCCTTGGTGGTCTCTTCGGGTGTGCTTCCGGATTTACGTCGGATGAGCCCAGCAGTGAAAGAGCATTTCCAAGACATCGTGCGCGGTGGCATGTTGAAAGACAATGGCATGGCAAGCTTTGGAGATTTGCTCACCGAGCAGGATGTGCAGGACATTTACTCCTATGTCATCAAGCGGGCACGTCAAGACAGAGCCTTGATGCAAACGCAATAAAGGTTGGTGCTTTGTAAAATAAAAGCCCCGGAGTAATCCGGGGCTTTTTTATGCGCCCTGTAGTTTTAAGGGAAGTTTTTGTAACGTTCTAAAAACGGGTAAGCCACTATAGGTGGGTTGGTCATCCACCAGCGAGATATCGGGGAAGCGTTCTAAGAGAACTGTAAATGCAATACGGCCTTCGAGCCGGGCGAGTTGAGCGCCTAAGCAGAAGTGCGCCCCATCTCCAAAGCTGATATGTTTTGTGTTCTCTCGTTCAATATCAAACTGTTCTGGATTGGGGAAGCTGGCGGGGTCATGATTGGCCGCCAGTAGAGACGCGCAAATTGTTTTTCCCGCCTCCAATTTTTGCCCTTCTTCCATTTGTAAGTCGTGGGGGCAGTGCCGCTGGGTTTCTGTCGCAGGTGCCGTACACCGCAACATTTCCTCAATCGCATTGGGCATAAGAGCTGGATTGTTTTGAAGCTTTTTCAATTGTTTTGGATTGCTCAAAAGAAGATACATGCCGGATGAAATGAGCGATGCGACTGTCAGCGTGCCCGCCGTAAGCAAAAACTTTGTCATCGTCTTGAGCTCTTCGATTGATAGGCGTGCGCCTTCTTCTTCTGCATTGACCAAGATGGTCAGGAGATCCCCTTTTGGAACGGATCTGCATTCTTGTGCCATATCACCAATATATTCGCTCAGTTTCTTTGCCGCATGGTCCATCCGCTTGGTTTGAGACGGTGTTCGCAACGGATCTAAACTCAGAGCAATGTCCTTTCCCCATTGGCAAAATTGCTCATGCTCAGACTTTGGAATGCCCAAGATTAACGCAATGACTCGAAAGGGTAATTGTTCGGCAAATTGTGCGACCAGATCAATCTCAGGTTCTTGTGCAAAACCGTCGAGGATTTCATGGGTGATGGCGGTAATTCGTTTTTCCCAGGCGTTGATGTTGCGCAGCGAGAAGGCCTGGGCAACGATGGAACGTAAACGGTGATGGTTTGGGTTGTCTTGAAACAGGATGGCGGGCTCATAATCATTTGACCCATCCGCCGGCATGCCTGTGAGGAGGCGGCTGTAACTTTCAGGCGCGGAGGTTCTAGGATCAGCAAGCATGGTTTTGTCTTTAAGGATCGTTCTAAGGTCACTCATTTTGGTTAAAAAATACCGATTGAGTGAGGCGTCATAATAGACTGGGGCGTTTTCTCTCAGACGAGTAAGGCGCGGGAGGGGGCTGGTACGAAACTCTTCATCGAGGGCCGTTAATTCAAACCCTGTGGGGAGGGGCGTGTCTTGATCATTCATCTGTGTCATCCTGATAGGGCGGGGGGTGTTCATCGCTTTTCGGTGTCTTTTGGGATATGTCTAACGCAAAGCAGTCACTAGATTTAAGGTGCGTCAAGTTGCGCAGTCTTTTTGCTCTCTTTGGGCAGGAGTGGGCTGGACTTTAGGAGAAGGGCAGAGGATTTTAAAGTATGATAAATCAAATTAAGTCAGCCAAGCCCAAACAGA
>NVSO02000241.1 GCA_002401305.2 Rhodobiaceae bacterium
ACTTGGAGGCGGTTAAAGGCTCTGGATGCTTGTGACATTCCTTCGCCCTCCTAATATTCGTATTTTTCCCCCGGCCGCTCCAAGTAATGCGTGCCACTTACTATAAATTGAATTCACCTCTTTGTATTCTAGAAGTGTTTGTCTTCTTCGATGAATTGCTAATCCTTTAGATGTGATTGTTGGATTGATCCCTATTCACCAATGAATATTTCCTATTTCACCTTTGCCGTCGCAACCTTTGGATTATATACAAAGGTATTGCTTGGCTGTCGGATCCAATTTCAAACACATGTCTAGCTTTTACAGCAGTGCTGAAATGTAGGTGGCGTCTAGAAAAGTGTGTGATGGGATTTTGATGCGCGGGTGAGGGTGCAAAATGGATCGGGCATTTTCGATTTAAGAATGATGTACTTTTCTTGTCTGGTCATAAACAAAAAGGTGACGCACTCGGGTTAGGCGGGCGGCAGTTATTTTTGAGCGCGCGACAATAAAAGCCCCTAATTGAACTCACTGCGGGTCTTGGGTTGTGTCTGCTGTACGCGGATGGATCTTTGATTCGGAAATCATTTGCACTAATTGTTTTATCAAAAACCGATGGGTTCATAATCGACAGCCCTGTGACTGACGGTTTTTTAGGACCGAACAGCCTTTCCTGCCATCGACTTTTCTTGCTCATCCGATGTGTTTTGCTCGGCATGCAGGGTGGGGTCTTAGGAAATATCTACGTCAAAGATCACAGGCGCGTGGTCTGACGGGCGCTCCCAACTTCGCGCGTCGCTGTACACGGTCATGGAGGTGGTTTTGCCTGCAAGGGCTGGTGAGGTGAGTACATGATCCAAGCGACGCCCTTTGTTTGAGACGCGCCAGTCTTTGGAGCGGTAACTCCACCAAGTATAAAGCTTCTCCGTGGACGGTACAAATTCACGCATCACATCGATCCAGCTGTGGGAAGACATGAATTTTTCAAACAAGTCTACTTCAACTGGGGTGTGGGATATGACTTTGAGGAGCTTTTTATGGGACCAAACATCTTCCTCAAGGGGGGCAATGTTGAGGTCACCGACAAGGATAAGCTTGTTGTTCTTTTTGTCTTTATGGCCTTTGTACCAGCTGATCATTTCTTCTAAAAACTGAAGCTTGTGGGCAAACTTTTCGTTGATCTCTGGATTTGGTTCGTCGCCCCCTGCGGGCACATAAAAGTTATGGATACGCAAACCGTCGGTGCCCGCAATGGTTGCAGAGATGTGGCGGGTATCATCCTTTTCACAAAAGACGCGCATTTTGACATCTTCCAGCGGAATGCGGCTGATGATGGCAACACCGTGATACCCCTTTTGACCGTGCTTCGCGATGTGCTCGTAGCCGAATTTGTGCAGGGCCTTTTCGGGGAAGGCATCATTGGGGCATTTGGTTTCTTGCAAGCAAAGAACATCGATGTTTTGCTCTTGGAGGAGTTTCCCCACCTGTTCAATGCGTAGACGTACAGAATTGATATTCCAAGTTGCAAACTTAATGCTGGCCACGAGCTTATCCTTCGATGGGGATGTTTGAGGAAAGGGGTTTTAGAAAATATTGAATGTTGCGCCGGCAAGAGAGACGGGCCATCTGCCATTTTCAAAAAGTTTGAAACGTTGAATAAAGGGATGATTTTCATCCACATCGCAGGCTACAGCTAAAGCTGCGCTATTGATGGCCTGCATGGCGGAGCCAAAGGCTGCATGCAGAAGCGCTTCGTCTTCAATTCCCCAAATGGCGGCGGCGGATGATAGGGCGTCGCGTACAAAGCTTTCTGTTTCTGAAGCCAAATAGGCGAGGCCAATTTGAATGGCTTCTTCGCTCATTTGGTCTAGGGCTCTAATGGTGACATCTGCGCGCAAACCTTCTTCGGCTTCCCAGGCGCTGGTATCCCAATCAAAATTTTCGGCCGCATAAGAGGCGTCGTCCCAATTTTCGATCAGAGCAGGGTGGGCCTCGGGAAACCCAAGGCCGTTTGCATAGGTGAGGCACATTTTGCGCAAATCATCGTCTAAAGGGGCGCCGAGTTCGGAAAACCAAGGCACTGCAACGGCGAGACGTGCAAAATCACGTAGCCTGGCGAGTGCGGGCATTTCCTGTGTCAACTCTTCCAGCTCGGCGTCGTCTAGGTCGGGGTCATATTTGGCGGCTGTCGATTGAGGGTCGGCGTTCTCAAATGGATCAAATTTTTGCATGGCCCGTTATACATTGAGTTCGGCCTGACGCAAAGCAACCAAAGTAAAACACGCTCCCTTTACAAAAGGGGAGCGTGTTGCAGTCTATCGGATTGGGTTTAGGCTGATACTGATTTGATCAGACACCCAAGTCATGTGCTGTCAGGTCGATGCAGCGGTGGGCTAGGGAAAATAACTCATCGATTTCTGGCTTGGTGATGATGAGCGGTGGGCTTAGGACCATGGTGGAGCCGATCGGGCGCATAACCAAGCCATTGGCGAAACAATGATCGCGGCAGATTGCGCCTGCGTCGTCGAACCGTTCGTGTGTTTCCTTGTTTTTCACGAGTTCAATGGCGCCTAAAAGGCCCATGCCGCGCGTTTCACCCACAAGTGGGTGATCTTGAAGTTCGGAGAGCTTTTTCTGGAAATAGTCGCCGATCTCCCCGCCTACTTTTTCCACGAGGTTTTCGCGTTCCATCACCTCAATGTTGGCAAGCCCAACGGCACACGCAACCGGATGGCCTGAATAGGTAAAACCGTGGGACCATTCTTCATTGGCGTTGAAGAGAACGTCGCCCATGCGTTCGCCCAGACAGACCGCAGAAAGAGGTTGGTATCCGCTGGTCATGCCTTTGGCCATCGACATGCTGTCTGGCGCGATGTCTAGGCTTTGGGATCCAAACCATGAGCCTGTGCGTCCAAACCCACAAATCACTTCATCGGCGTGCAAAAGCACATCGTACTTTTTGCAAATACGCTGAATCTCGGGCCAGTAGGATTCTGGTGGAATAATCAAACCACCGGCCCCTTGGATGGGCTCGGCCATGAAGGCGGCTACATAGTCGGCTCCGATTTCCAAAATACGTTCTTCGAGTGACCGGGCGATACGAAGGCCAAACTCTTGTTGGTCTTCATTGCCGCCGAGTTCGTACCAGTAAGGATAGTCAATGTGCTGGATATTGGGGATCGGCAAATCGGCTTGCGGGTGCATGCTTGGAATGCCTGAGAGGGAAGCCGCGCCAATGGTCACGCCGTGATAGGCTTGGGTGCGGGCAAGAATGACTTTCTTTTCTGGTTTGCCTTGCAGG
>NVSO02000242.1 GCA_002401305.2 Rhodobiaceae bacterium
ACTACCGGGTCACCGAAGCCACAAACCGCACCCTCAATCAAGGCGAGCTTTACCTCGTGGACAGCGGCGGCCAATATTTGGACGGCACAACAGATGTCACCCGCACAGTTGCTATCGGCACCCCGAGTGCAGATATGGTACGCCACTTCACATTGGTCCTCAAAGGACACATCAGCCTTGCCAATGCCCGTTTCCCCGATGGCACCAACGGCGCGCAAATCGATATTCTCGCCCGCCAAGCCTTGTGGTCTGCTGGATTGGATTTCGATCACGGCACCGGTCACGGCGTGGGCTCATATCTGTCCGTACACGAAGGCCCACAGCGTATTTCAAAAATGGGGTATGAGCCTTTTCAAACCGGCATGATTGTTTCCAACGAACCCGGCTTCTACAAAACCGATGCATATGGCATCCGCATTGAAAACCTGATGGTCGTGACAGAACCCACACCCATTGAAAATGGTGAACGCCTCATGCGCGGTTTTGAAACCCTGACACTGGCACCGATCGATCTCAATTTGGTGGATGCACAATTATTGTCGGACACAGAGATCGAATGGCTCAACGCTTATCACGCGCGCGTGCACAAAACAGTCGAATCACAAATTCCAGAAAATGAAAAACAATGGCTAGCGAGTGCAACCCGACCTATTAGCAAATAGGCCCTACTTGCCCTCTAACGTCGCAATCCAGTCGGCCTCGGTCATAAGAGCAATACCTAGCTCTTGGGCCTTGGTCAGTTTGGACCCTGCACCGGGACCGTAAATCAGCAGGTCAGTCTTCTTGGAGACCGAGCCAGATACTTTCGCACCCAGGCTTTCCGCGCGTGCTTTCGCTTCGCTGCGAGTCATATGTTCAAGCGCGCCTGTGAACACAACGACCTTCCCCGTAACAGGAGACGAGGTTTCTTGGGCTTCCAGCTCTTGTGGTTCAACGCCCGCTGCAACCAAACCATCCACCACAGCACGGTTATGTTTTTCATTGAAGAAATCAACAATCGCACCGGCCATCACATCGCCGATACCGTCAATCGCAATCAGCTCTTTGAAGGCGTCACTCTCCCGGTCACACGCTTTGTCCATCGCAATCAATAGCGCATCGAGCGTTCCGTAACTTCGAGCCAAAAGCCGCGCCGTGGTCTCGCCCACATGGCGAATACCCAACCCGAACAGAAACCGATCAAAGCCAATCTTGCGACGATCATCAATGGCGGCGAACAATTTCTTCACAGAAGTAGCGCCCCACCCTTCCCGGTCTTTCAGCTTCTTAAAGCTCGCCGCATCATTTTCTCTAAGTCGGAAAATATCTTGCGGACCATCTATCGTGCCGTCTTTAAGGAAGGCCTCAACTTGCTTGGCGCCGAGCCCCTCAATGTCATAAGCATTACGCGAGACAAAATGCTTAAGCCGCTCTGCCCGTTGTGCGGGACACACAAGACCGCCAGTACATCGACGGATTACGTCAAACTCTTCGGTCTTAGGGTTCACCTCGCGCACCGCATGGCTTCCACATTCCGGGCACAGCTTTGGAAATTCATATGCCACAGCATCCTCAGGACGTTTATCAAGCACAGGCCCCACAACTTGCGGGATCACATCCCCCGCCCGTTGCACAATCACCGTGTCGCCAATACGCACACCCTTGCGGGCAATCTCATCTTCATTGTGCAGTGTCGCATTAGAAACAACCACACCGCCCACTGTCACCGGTGCCAATCGGGCAACAGGCGTTAAAGCTCCCGTACGCCCCACTTGAATGTCGATACCTTCAAGCACAGTCGTTGCTTGCTCAGCAGGAAACTTATGCGCAATCGCCCAACGCGGAGAACGCGAGACAAAACCCAAGCGCTCCTGCCAGTCCAACCGGTCTACTTTGTAAACCACACCGTCAATGTCATACCCCAGCGAAGACCGTTGCGCTTCAATGCCTTGGTAGGTTGTCAGCAGCGCATCAACAGTTGGACAGGATTGAATGAGCGGGTTCACATCAAAGCCCCAACCTTTGAGCGTATCCAAAACGCCCATCTGCGTTTGGGAAGGCATCTCGCTAACCTCACCCCATGCATAGGCAAAAAACTTCAACGGCCGCCGCGCGGTAATCTTGCTGTCTAACTGACGCAAAGACCCCGCCGCTGCATTGCGCGGATTGGCAAAGGCAGGCTTGCCCACTTCTTCTTGATTGATGTTCAGCTGCGCAAAGTCTGCGTGGGCCATATAGACTTCGCCGCGCACTTCAAACACGTCTGGGATATTGTCACCCGACAGGCGCAGCGGAATGTTTTGGATGGTGCGCAAGTTAGCGGTGATATTTTCGCCAATCCGCCCGTCGCCCCGCGTTGCCCCTTGCACAAACCGCCCCTTCTCATACCGAAGGCTCGCCGACAATCCATCAATTTTGGGCTCAGCCACAATGTCGAGCAACTGATCCTTAGGAAGGCCCAGAAACCGACGAATGCGAACTTGGAAATCAGTGACATCTTCATCTGAAAACGCATTCCCCAAAGAAAGCATTGGAATGGCGTGCGTTACTTTTTCAAACTTTTCAGAAGGCGAGGCCCCAACCCGCAAACTCGGGCTATCACTGCGTACTAGGTCGGGAAACCGTGCCTCAATCGCCTGATTGCGTAGACGCAGGGCATCATAGTCACCGTCACTAATCGTAGGGGCATCTTGCTGATGATAACGGGCATCATGATCAATGATTTCATGGGCTAGCCGTTCAAGCTCAACCGCTGCCGCCTCTGCCGTGAGGTGGGCAACAGCATCACTCGAAGAAGTCTCACTCATGCGTCAGATCCGATCAATCGGTCAGCAGCCGCACGCGCCTCATCTGTAATCGTCGCCCCAGCCAACATGCGGGCAATTTCCTCACGCCGATCCGGTGCACTCAACACTTCAACATGCGTGTGCAAAGAGGCATTGGCTTTCTTCGTGCGGGCTGTTTTTGAAATCCGTAAATGCCCGCCCGCCTTCGCAGCCACTTGCGGTGAATGGGTCACCACAATCA
>NVSO02000243.1 GCA_002401305.2 Rhodobiaceae bacterium
GATGGGCAATACGGAAGTGAATAGTGTGCAAGCACTGTTGATTTTCAATATTGGCGATCAGGAGATGACAGCGGGTGAACTGCGTACGCGCGGTCACTATTTAGGCTCCAATGTTTCTTACAATCTGAAAAAACTTGTTGAGTCAGGTTATATCAACCACCAACGTTCAGATGCTGATCGACGCTCCGTGCGTGTGAAGTTGACTGAACAGGGTCGTGAGATCCGTGATGCTGTGAGCGGTGTTTATAATCGTCACACTGTGTTGTTGGAAAAAATGGCCGATATTCACCCTGAAGAGCTGGTGGCGTTGAACTCTGCCTTGTTCAAGCTAGAGCGTTTCTGGACCGATCAAATCCGGTTCCGCCTCTAATCCAGCATTGGGTTATAGAGATTGCGCCACCTATGCGCACTCGTGTGGCTGACTTTCTTGGTGATCTTATTTGTGCCGTTCTCGCTTTGGCGGGAGCGGCACAAATGCGCTTACCCGTTGGATGTAGTCAGCGTAGTGGGGGCGGGTTTTTGTAAGGCCACGCTCCAGTAATTTTACGCCAGAGATATTGATGATCAAATAGGTCATCAATAGAGGCGCGAAAACGGTAGCCATTGCAGCGTAACTTGTCAGACAGATGAAAAAGAGGCCCCACCAACGCAGGGCGTTGCCAAAGTAATTGGGATGCCTGCTCCAAGCCCAAAGGCCGGTGTCGAGGACTTTTCCCTTATTGGTTGGATCGTGTTTGAAGGCGGTGAGCTGGGCGTCGGCTGTTGCTTCCATGAAGAAGCCGATACCAAAACAGACAATGCCGACATAATCCAATACGCCAAATGGGTGGGCGTTATCGGCAAAGAGGGCAAGTTGGAGGGGCATAGAGATGATCCACGCCAAAACAGCTTGGAAAGTGAAAACCGTCAGAAGGCTGCGCATCGGAAAGTCGGGGAACTTTCGGCGCATGGCTTGGTAACGGCGATCTTCTTCACCTTCCAGACGCCACCTGCGCCATAGGTATCCGCCCAGCCGGGCAGCCCACAGGGTGATTAATCCTAGAAGGAGAAAACTGCGCGGAGTTTGAGGCGCGGCCGTAAAATAGGCGACCCACGCAATCCATGCAAAACAAGGGGCCCAGAACGCATCGATAAAGCTGACGTCTTTAAGGCGCAAGCTGATGAGCCACAGAAAGACCATTAAGCCGAGAGCAGCCGCTAGGCACACCAACATTTGAGAGGTGTGATCAAAGAGTGGGTCAAACATAAAGAATTGTGCCTTAAGCTGTGTAAACTGGCATTTCACTTGCTCTGGTAAGGTGGAAAGCTTCGAAATCGCCGATTTGGCCCGTGTTTTCGCCAGTGTGTTCTAATTTGGGGCGTTTTGTAAATCTGTTTGGCTTGTTTTGGTGGACACAGCGGCTTTTTGCGAAAAGATAGAGACAATCAAGAGGTGTGTGAGTGGGGCAGGCAACAATCTATCGTCAAGAACATCAGGTGACCCGCACTGTGCGTGCGGGCATGTTGGCGGCGCTATGCCTTCTTGTCGCGTGGACCCTGCACGCAGGCCCGGCTCAGGCAGAACAGGTTTTTAATCCATGGGATCAAAATTGGGTGGACCCGTGGCAGTCAGATGCAGTTGCCCGGCCTGTTGAGCAACCTGTTTCTCAATCAACAATACCGACCCTTGGCGACGCTGGCTTTTGGCCCTTGTTGCGTGCCATGTCGATGTATGAGCAGATTGAAGAATGGGGCGGTTGGAAGTCTGTTCCTGACGGCGAAAAGATTGTGCCGGGTGATCGCGATGAGCGTATTCCGCTTATTCGCCAACGCCTTGTGGCGACCGGGGACTTGCCCGTCTCGGATGGAGATCCCCATGTTTATGACGCCCGGCTTGAGAAGGCAGTGAAACGATTTCAAACGCGTCACGGATTGGCACCAGACGGTATTGTTGGGCACCGGTCCATCAAGGCGATGAATGTGCCTGTGTCGCACCGTATCAAGCAAATCGCGATTAACATTAAACGTCTCAATAAGCTCGCCCCTAAGCTGGGGCGGCGATATGTCTTTGTGAACATCGCGGGCCAAGAAGTGGAAGCTGTGTCTGATGGTAAAGTCGATTTTCGCCGCCGGGTGATTGTGGGCAAACGAGATCGTCAGACCCCGGAGTATACGTCCAAGATTACCTTTGTTGCGCTCAATCCTTATTGGAATGTGCCAAAAAGTATTGCGCGGCGTGATCTTATTCCTAAGGCTGCTCGGGATCCGGGTTATCTAAAGCGGATGGGGATACGTGTTTTTACCGGGTACGGGGGGCGTGAAGTCAGTCCCTATTCGGTTGATTGGACAGCACCTTCAGCGACCAGCTATTTCTTGCGGCAGGACCCGAGCAAGCGCAATTCACTGGGGACCGTGAAAATCCATTTCCCAAACCCTCATGCGGTCTATCTGCATGATACGCCCTCTAAAAGCCTGTTCTGGCGTTCTAGCCGGGCTTATAGCTCTGGCTGCGTGCGTGTTGAACATGTGCATGACTTGTCGGCGTGGCTGCTGGCTGAGACGCCGGGCTGGGACAGGGCGCGTATCGATAAGGTGATTAATAAGACCCATGAGCGACGCGACGTGTCGTTGAAAAAAAGCGTGCCGGTCTATTTGCTTTATCTCACCTCTTGGGTGGACGGCGAGGGGTTGCTGAATTTCCGTGACGATATTTACAGCATCGATAAAAATACGCGGACCACATCCCTCCGGTAGGGTTTGCTTGTGTTGAGGGGGCAATTGCCCATACTCTCATCCTCTATAAAGGGGACGCACATGAGACCGGCAAAGTTTAGCTATTTAGAATCAGACACTGTTTTGGCAATGGCCCATCGGGGCGGTGCGAGCGCCTTTCCCGAAAATACCCTGCGTGCTTTTCAGCATGCAGTGGATTTGGGATACCGCTATGTGGAGACAGATGTTCATGCGACCCGAGACGGTGTGCTCCTTGCCTTCCATGATGACAAGCTTGACCGTGTGACGAATAAAACCGGGGTGATTGCTGAGCTTGATTATGCGCAAGTCAAAGACGCATTGGTGGACGGCAAAGAACCTATCCCCCTGTTTGACGAATTGCTGTCGAGTTTTCCGGATTTAAAAATCAATATTGATCCCAAGCGTAGCAACGCTGTTGGGCCTTTGATTAGCGCCTTGCAGGAGCACAATGCAATTGACCGTGTGTGTGTGAATGCATTTTCGGCTGACCGTGTAACGCCAGTGCGGGAAGCTTTGGGCCCACGCCTCTGTACGGGCATGGGGCCAATGTCGACCACACGGTTGCGCATGGCCAGTTTGTCTGGGCCGTTTGCAGGCATTTGGGGCCGCTTTAGCGAGGGGGCAGCACAAGTTCCTGTGATGCAATCAGGTATGAGAATCGTTGATCGCGCTTTTGTGGAGATGGCTCATCATCACGAAATACAGGTGCATGTGTGGACGATTGATGATCCAGACGAAATGAACGCGTTACTCGACCTTGGCGTTGACGGTTTAATGACCGATGAACCCGAAGTATTGCGAGACGTTCTTGATAAGCGTGGTGAGTGGCGCTGATTTTTGGTGAAAACCCGATTTTCTAACAAAAACAGAGAGATGCGACAATTCGCGGGCAGCATTTACGTTCTGACTGGCTCATATTTCGTAGCAATAAATGTCACACAACCTGTCCGGCGGCTGTTAAAATAATTTTTACCATAGTTTTGGAGACTGGTAGGCACCATGTGCCAAAAGTGGCTCTACCCAATGAGGAGAGAGCCGCGCTACCAGTGGAACTTAGAAATTGATTTCATGGGCTGGTTCGTGAAAAAAAAGGATCCTGGGTATGGATTATGAAGCCAAGCTAGCTGACGCTGTTTCTGCGGTTCGTAGTGAAGGACGGTATCGCGTCTTTGCTGACATATTGCGCCATCGCGGTGCCTTTCCTCGTGCGACCTATCACGGTGAGCATGGAGAGCAACAAATTATTGTTTGGTGCTCTAATGATTATCTGGGCATGGGACAAAACACCGATGTGATCGCTGCTATGCGCGATGCGGCTGATGCGCACGGAGCAGGCTCAGGCGGCACCCGTAATATTTCTGGGACAACCCACCTGCATGTTCAGCTTGAAGATGAGCTGGCCGACTTGCACCAAAAAGAAGCGGCTCTTTTGTTTACCTCTGGGTATGCAGCGAATGACGCTACGTTGAGCACGCTTGCCAAGGTGCTTGGTGATTGTCTGATTATTTCGGATGAATTAAACCACGCGTCCATGATCGAAGGCATTCGCCGCGGGCAGGGACCCAAGCGGGTTTGGAAGCACAATGATTTGGCGCACTTGGAAGAGCTGCTGTCTAGCGCTGACCCTAAGCAAGCCAAAATGGTAGCCTTTGAGTCTGTCTATTCAATGGACGGCGATATTGCTCCTGTCGGTGCTATTTGTGATCTGGCGCGTAAATACGGTGCCTTGACCTATCTTGATGAAGTGCATGCAGTGGGCCTTTACGGACCACGTGGTGGCGGCATCGCTGAGCGCGATGGTGTATTGGATAAAGTCGACATCATCGAAGGAACGCTTGCGAAAGGTTACGGCGTGATGGGCGGTTATATCGCTGCCAGTGCCAATGTGGTTGATGTTGTGCGCTCCTATGCGCCTGGGTTTATTTTCTCAACCTCTTTGTCCCCTGTATTGGTTGCCGGTGTTCTGGCCAGTGTGCGGCATTTGAAAGTCAGTCAAATTGAACGGCAGCAGCACCAAGAGCGCGCGATTACTCTGCGCAAAATGCTTTTGGATGCTGGACTGCCTGTGCTGATGGCTGAGAGCCACATTGTTCCGGTTATGGTGGGTGATCCTGTCGCGTGTAAACAGGTGTCGGATGATTTGCTCGAGCATCACAACATCTATGTCCAGCCGATCAATTATCCAACCGTACCAAAGGGCACAGAGCGTTTGCGCTTTACGCCTTGTCCGTTGCACACAGACGAGATGATGGCAGACCTTGTCAAAGCTCTCGATACGGTTTGGACACAAAGGAACATCAAACGTGCCGCCTAACGATACCCATAAATCAGGCTCGTCTTTGCACGCGGATGCGGTTTTGCATCCTGATGGCGTCATCTTTGAGATGATTGCCGCAGGCAATGCCATGAAGGTATCTGCGATTGATGGGGCGAGTGGGTTTGAGGTGTGTATTGTCGGCAGTGCCAAAGAAAGCAAGGCCGAGCTGCAACGAGTGGCTTTGGCGAAACTTGATTTTGTGATGGCCAAAAAGAATAAAACCGCGATCGGCACACCGGATCGCGGTTTTTATGCTTAGCCATAGTAATGGCTAACTTTAAGAGTGGTGCGCCTTAAGAGGACCGACCACGTGTCTGTTTTGGCGGTGTCGCTTGGCCTAGGCCAATCTTCTTCGCCAGCTTAGAACGCTGTTCGGCATAGTTAGGCGCTACCATTGGGTAGTCTGCAGGCAAAACCCATTTCGCACGGTATTCCTCAGGCGTCATATCGTAGCGGGAGCGCAAGTAACGCTTCAACATCTTTAGTTTTTTCCCGTCTTCCAAGCAAATCAAGTAATCGGGTGTAATCGACTTCTTGATTGCAACGGCTGGCTCTTGATTGTTTATTTTTGAATTAGTGTTGGAGCCTAGATCGGTTAGAACCTGGTGAACATCTCGTATCATGCTGGGAAGTTCAGTCGATGAAATTGCGTTATTACTCACATACGCCGAGACAATTTCTGACGCAAGCTGAAGTGCTTCAGCCCTAGAAAATGATTCGTCTTCGGAGTTCTCTACCATTCTTATTGTCCACTTGTTGTGTCTACGCGCGACAGAAGTGTTAATACGTAGGATTTATGCCGAACTCTAGATGGAATAGCAAGTAGAACTGCTGATTTAGTTTGGGAAATTTTTGATTGTTTAGTGTTTTGGTGAAATAGACTTCTTTAATGTCGCGCTTACTTAAATAAATACAGTAGAGAATTTTAGTAAAATTAGTATAAGCAATTATTATACTTAAGTAGTCGCTAGTTTGGTTTAAAGTGGAATGTGTTTAGGTCGACTGTTTTAGAAGGACTAACTTTCTATGGTTTTCTAGCGCTTTCTAGCGTTAGGTTTATGTGCTATTCGGTGGCTGCTTATTCGACGA
>NVSO02000244.1 GCA_002401305.2 Rhodobiaceae bacterium
CATCACCCCCGCCAATGTATTGATCTCACCGGAATTATGGCCCGGTAGATTTTTCAATTTCAAAAGGCGCCGGATCTCTTCTACCGACACAACGCCGTCGATGAGATAGGAGCCATCTTCCCGCTTCAAAATAGCCGGGTTGGCTGTTTGAGCGTGGGCGCTGACATCCCCGATGATGGCGAAGAAGACTTCCGACATGGACACTGTGCCGTCGATTTCGCCGTATTCATCAATGATAAATGCCATAAATTTATTTTCTGACTGAAGTACCGACATGGCCTTCAACACAGAACTTGTGCGCGGAATGAAGAGAGGCTCGACCATCTTTTCAAAGATAGACTCCTCATCCATTTTTTCCACAAATAGATCTTCAATCCGCACCATCCCAATCGCCCGTCCCGTATCACGACACCGCACGGGGTAGCGCATATTTTGGGTTAGGAAAATAATCTCGCGGGTTTCATCGATGGGGGCGTCGCGGTCCAACCAGACAACGTTGATGCGCGGTGTCATGATTTCGCTCACGCGCATATCGCCCAATTGCAGCACCCGATTGGCAATTTCGCCTTCGGCCTGTTCAATCGCCCCCGACGCAGCGCCTTCAGCAATCAGGTGGCGGATTTCGTCTTCCGTCACTTTTTGCACATTTGCGCCGGTGAAGCCGTAAATGGACAGCACCCCTTCGGTCGATTTGCTGACCAAAGTCACGACCGGCGACAAGGCTTTTGCAAAGGCTGTCATGGGGCGTGAAATGAAGGACGCAATGGCTTCTGGATTGGACAAGGCAATGCGTTTGGGCACCAACTCGCCAATGATCAACGAGAGATAGGTGATGACGACAACCACGAACACAAATGAGCCTTCAGCTGCATAAGGTCCAACAGTTGGTATCTGAATCAAAGTTTTTGCCAGCGGGGCGGACAAGGTTGCACCACCAAAGGCACCGGCTAAGACGCCGATCAGGGTGATGCCAATTTGGACGGAGGATAGAAAACGCCCTGGCTCTGCTTGCAGGCGCAATGCGGTTTCGATGCCAGTGGTTTGCCCACCCGTTTCATGGGCCTTGGTCAACATTGCTTGCAGCCGGTTGCGCCGGGAAGACACCACTGCCATTTCTGACAGAGAGAAAAATCCGTTCAATACAAACATAACCAGCAGAATGATCAGATCGCCAAACATTTCACGTCCTCAATTCCCAACGTCAGCTCGGTTGAGCTTTTGATCCGGGGGCTTAATAGAACCGATTCACAGTATAAAGCAAAGCGCTGGTATTTCCGTGCCAAATAATCTTGCAAGCCGCCAAATTGGTTCCCATCGGCAAGAACTCCCCCAAATTCTCCTAAAACAAGTCGAATTGGTCTTTACGGGCTTTCGCCTTCTTGGCTTTTGGCGTGGACAAAGACGCTGTACCCTCATCTGGCAAAGGGTCATTTAGGCCTGCGCGGTCTGCTGTCGCTTTGTTTACCTCAGTATCCACTGGGAATAATTCAAGTAGGCTTTCAGGGGCGGGACGTAAAAGATCTTCGGCCTGATGAGTGGTTGTCCCATCGCTTGCCAGCCATTGATCCCAGTCTTGGGGATCTAAAATAACAGGCATGCGCGCATGTAGAGGCTTGAGCGTGTCGTTGGCCCGGGTCGTGATGATGGCGCAGGTTTCGATCTCACTGCCAACAGACGCCAGCCAGTCTTCCCAAATGACTGCCATCGCGAAGGGTTGATGGTCGCGGCGACGGATGTGATAGGGCTGCTTGTAGGCCTTGTCGCCCCGCCCTACCGTTTTCCACTCGTAAAACCCATCGGCAGGAAGTAAAGCGCGACGATGGCGAAAGGCGCCTTTGAAGGACGGCTTTTGATTGATGGTCTCGGCGCGAGCATTGAAGAGCAATGACTTGGGCGCTTCCTTTTGCCAGCCAGGCACCAGTCCCCACCGCACCAACGCAAAATGACGTTGCCCGTTTTCCATGCGAATGATGGGCACCGGCTGGGTCGGGGCAATATTATAGCGTGGCGGGAAATTCGGCAGCTCAATGTAATTGAACAAGGCCCGCAAAGCTTCTGGGGGAGAGGTAATGGAAAAACGACCGCACATGGGCTCAACCTAAGGCAAGGGATCATTTCAAGTCAATCTGGAAGGAAATCACCGTGGGCTTGACTGGGTTCTATACAGGAACTAACTTTGGGCATCCTTATTTGTGCGCGCCCGTGTGGGCAAAATTGCGCCTCACCTCTTCTCGTAACTTTATGTATGGACCTCATCATGACTCAAGTGGATTTCATTTTCGACTTCGCCAGCCCTAACGCCTATTTTTGTCATCAGGTTCTTCCCAAAATTGCTGAACGTACCGGGGCTACATTCAATTATGTACCAACCCTTTTGGGCGGGCTTTTCAAATTGACGGGCAACCAAGCTCCGATGATCGCCTTTGGGGGCATTCCCAATAAAATGGCTTACGATCAATTGGAAACTGTGCGGTTTATCGAAGAGCACAACTTGACGAAGTTCGCCTTCAACGAAAACTTCCCGATCAACACGCTCTTGGTCATGCGCGCGTTAATTGCCGCTGAAAACGCTGGTGTCAAAGACAAGTACATTGATGTGGTCGTCAAAGGCATGTGGGAAGACAATCAGAACATGGGCGACCCTGAAGTTGTGTTGAGCGTTCTTAACGCGGGGGGGTTGGACGGGAAAGCGCTGTTGGCTGAAACCCAAAACCCAGAAGTAAAAGCAAAATTGATGGAAAATACGCAAGCTGCCGCAGACCGAGGCGCTTTTGGTATTCCTAGCTTTTATGTTGGCGACGAGCTGTTCTTTGGTAAAGAGCGCTTGGGCCAAGTTGAAGCAGCAATTGTCGCTGCAGGCTAAGGTGACTGCTTGAAGGGGACTGGCGCGGCGGCAATGATATGATATAACAATATCAACCGCCCAGCCTGCCCCTTTGGAGCCTTACGATGCCTCTCACGGATAGCCCAGCCAAACCACACGACCATTCTTTATGCATTGAAGATGCATTGGGACAAGCGCGCCTGATTTGTGAGCAGCGCAATGTACGCCTCACCGCCATTCGCGAGCAGGTGCTCGGGTTGATCTGGCAATCACACAAGCCCATTGGCGCCTACGACCTTTTGGAGCAATTGGCGAAGACCCATCACGCTGCTAAACCGCCGACGATCTACCGGGCGTTGGAATTTTTGCAAGACAATGGGCTGATCCACAAAATTGAATCACAGAATGCGTTTCTGGGGTGCGCCCATGTTGGCGGACACCATCACGGACAGTTCCTCATTTGCACGATTTGTGGCACAGCTCAAGAAATTGACGAAAAAATAGTGTCCTCTGCATTGGAAAACGCTAGCCAAGCGCATGGGTTTAGAATCCAATCCTTTGTTATCGAGATCAAAGGCCTTTGCGCCACGTGTCAGGACCTTTGAGCTTATGAATGCCTCTTCCCCCTCCTCCTCATCGACTTTAGAGCCACCGCTCTTAAGCCTGTCTGGCATTACCGTTCAACTAGGCACCACACGCGCCTTAGACGATGTTTCGTTTGAGATTGTACCGGGCGAAATCGTCACCGTTATTGGTCCCAATGGGGCGGGTAAAACCACCTTGGCCCGGGTCGCTATCGGCACTGTGCAGCCTGACGCTGGCAAGGTGACGCGGCGGGCGGGATTGAAAACGGGCTATGTGCCCCAGCGCTTTGCGATTGATCCGACCCTTCCTTTGTCTGTTGACCGATTGATGCAACTTACCCAACGAGCCTCTAAGCAAGACATCGCCCATGCGCTTGATCAAGTCGGCGCCTTACATTTATCGGGACGACAAATCACCCATCTATCTGGGGGCGAGTTTCAACGTGTACTGCTGGCCCGTGCGCTGCTTGGCAAACCGGATTTGCTTATTTTGGACGAGCCGTCTTCAGGCATCGATTTTTCCGGGCAGGCGCAGCTTTATGATCTGATTTCACAAGTGCGCACCCAAACCGGTGTTGCTGTGTTGATGATATCGCATGACTTGCATGTGGTGATGGCGGCAACGGACCGGGTGCTTTGCCTCAA
>NVSO02000245.1 GCA_002401305.2 Rhodobiaceae bacterium
GAAACAACAATGCACACAGATTGCCCGAGGTTGCGAAACCGGTGGGGCAACCGACTGTCGAAATAATACGCTTCACCTGAAAGCAAGACGCGCGTATCGCCGCCAACGGTTAACACCAGCTCGCCAGAAACGACAACGCCGCTTTCCTCGCCCGCATGGGACAACATTTCTTCACCCGTATCAGCGCCGGGTTGATAGTGCTCATGCAGCATCTGTATCTGGCGGTCTTGAGTGATCTTGCCAACGAGCTTAAATGAAATGCCACCGCCGCAGGCGATTTCTTTCATGTCTTTGCCCGCATAAAAAACTTTTCGTTTGGGGGCAAGGTCGACGGTCAGAAAATCGGTCATTGAAATGGGAAAGCCATCGAGGACTTTTTTCAGTGAGCCGATAGAGGGGCTGATCCGTTCTTGCTCGACAAGAGAGATGGTGCCATTGGTCACCCCAGCCCGCTTGGCCAGCTCCCGTTGAGAAAAGCCATACATTTTCCGCAACGACTTAAGGCGTTCTCCAATCTTTGGAAGGCCGTCATCGTTGGTTTCTTGGGTTTTATCGCCCCCATGAGCGCGTCTGAAGTCATCTTGCATTCGTTTAATATATTAGCCGAATTGAAAAAGTCACGTACTTCTTCAGTTGCGATGAATCCAGCGGTATCGTTCAATGGTAACTTAAGGTGGACTAAATGTAGTAGGTGAATGCGATCAACAGCCTTCCGCCACTGCGTTTCTCATGCCACCTAGCACTTTATTTCGTGAGCAATATCTGAGGACCCCACCATGGCGCATGATCATTCCGCCCCTTCAGGCACATCGGCCACCGACCTTCCAAATGATTTGGAGGCATTTTGGATGCCGTTTACGCCAAACCGAGCGTTCAAAAAAGATCCGCGTATCGTCGCCCGCGCCAAAGACATGTACTATTTCAAGACCGATGGCACTCAGGTGCTCGATGGTACCGCAGGCCTGTGGTGCTCCAATGCCGGCCATTGCCGCGCGCCTATCGTGAAGGCGATCCAACAACAAGCTGCTGAGTTAGATTTTGCGCCGACGTTTCAATTCGCGCACCCCAAAGTATTTGAACTTGCGAACCGCTTGACCCAAATGGCACCAGAGGGACTTGATTACGCGTTCTTTTGTAACTCAGGGTCTGAGGCTGTCGACAGCGCAATGAAAATGGCCTTGGCCTATCATCGCCAACGCGGAGAGGGGAGCCGTACGCGGTTCATCGGGCGCGAACGTGGATACCACGGGGTCGGCTTTGGCGGCATTTCAGTGGGCGGCATTGCCCCCAATCGGAAGTTTTATGGGTCTCTTTTGCCCGGTGTGGATCATTTACCCCATACCTATAACCGCCAAGAACAAGCCTTTAGTAGCGGCGAGCCGGAGTGGGGCGCTCATTTAGCCGATGAATTGCAGCGCATCGTAGATCTCCATGACGCCAGCAATATTGCCGGCGTGATTGTGGAGCCGATGGCAGGGTCTACGGGCGTTTTGGCGCCACCCAAAGGGTACTTGAAGCGGCTCCGCGAGATCTGTGACCGCCACGGCATTCTTTTGATTTTTGATGAGGTGATTACAGCGTTTGGGCGTCTTGGTTTTGCCACGGCTGCAGAGCGGTTTGACGTCACGCCCGACATTATGACCTTCGCCAAAGGCATCACCAGCGGCACGGTGCCGATGGGTGGCACACTCGTGAGCCGCGAAATCTACGAGACTTTCCAAACCGGACCGGATCACGTCATTGATCTGTTTCATGGCTACACTTACTCCGGTCATCCTCTGGCAACCGCAGCGGCATTGGCAACCCTCGACCTTTACCGCGATGAAGGCATGTACCAAAACGCGCAAGCTATGGAACCAAAAATAGCAGCGGCGGCCATGAAGCTAAAAGATCACCCTCTGATCGAAGACATTCGCACAATTGGTGTGGTTGCTGCGTTCGATTTGAAACCAAGTGCTGCCGGTCCCGGCGTCTTTGGCTACGACTTTATGGTCCACGCTTTCCATAAAGAGAATGACATGGTGCGTGTGACAGGCGACACGATTGCCTTGTCGCCACCGCTTATGTTGGAGAGCACCCATATTGAGGAGTTGTTTGACAAGGTCACCAATACTCTCAATAGCTTTTTGTAGAAAAATTCATTGACCTCACCTAAATGTGAAAACAATTCGTGTTATTAAGTCTTTGAAATCATTGATAAAAATGTCAAATGTTAAAAAAGTACTGACAGAGTGTCGCAACCCATTGGAAATGACAAAAACAGCCTTATATCTGTAATGTCCCTGATGACCCAGGCTGGATGATTTCCCCCTCTGATCCCAGCCTGTAGTAAACCCTCGGCTCCCCCCAGCCGAGGGTTTTTTCTTTACGCTTCTCCGGCATACTCCTGCATAGAATTTCCAACACCAAAATGATGTGCATCGGTTGGAGCGCATTAAAACAGATGGGGCGTTTGATGCAGGATCAGAGACAATATTGTCTTAGGGGCGGAGTGCTATTGCTTCTAGCGATTTTGACGGCCGTCAGTGTCAGTGCCCAACCGAGCCGTGCAGGGGACGCCTTTACGGGCATCCCGGCAGGTGGTTTGGAAGTGAGCAATACACGCGATATTGCCGTCCAACGTCAAATATTGATCATCAATCCCGGTATTATTACCTCTGAATATGTATTGCGAAATACGTCAAAGCAGACGGTTGACGCGGTGATGTCCTTTCAGGCTCCTCCCTATTCTGTTGGGCAAGCCTTTGACCCAAAGGGCGCAACCGATTTGGGCCCGGCGCCACGTCTCAACTATTTCGATTTTTCGGCGCAAGTGGGGCATACGCTTATTCGCCTCAAGCATGAAGCGCGTGCCTATATTTTCGACCCGATTGTCGGGGACAGACGGGAAGTGACCCAAATGCTGGAAAAAGCAGGCGTTCCCCTATTGGTAGACCGAGGCGCTCTTCAAACAGCGATCGAGCATCTCCCGTCGCTCAAGCGGCGCGCGCTCATTTCTGCCGGGGCATTGAGGGTTGTGAAGGATGCCGCTGTCCCAACATGGGAGCTGGCAACTCGGTTCTATTGGGACCAGACCTTCGATCCGGGGGAAACACTCAAAGTCAATTTTGAGTATCATCCCATAAATTCAAATGGCATTTTCAGTCTGGAAGACCTAGATGAGGAGCGGTATTGCCTGAGTAACTGGGGCCGAAAACGTGTGGAGGAGCTTACCGCAGAAAAGATACAAAGCGGGCGGCCTCTGTTTTTTCACGGTCTCACATTCAAGTTGCGCAACCCGACACAGGGCCAAGGGCCGATCGCTGAGTTCAATTTGAAAATCGTACCGGGACCCAATACCCAAGTCTTGTCGTTCTGCCAATATCCACTGCGTTATATTGACGATGAGACCCTGGGCTACGTGCGAAAAGACTTCGCACCCCATGGGGATGTAGACCTTCTTTTTGTCTATTGAGCCAAGCAAGCCAGCAGCGTTCGTAAACAGAGACCTCAAACAAACGGCCCCACTCTTTACTATAGAGCGAGGCCGTCAGTTGGTTTGGATCTACAATCGATTAGACGGAAGTCGCACCACCATCAATCACCATGGTTTGCCCGGTCATGAAGGCACCAGATTTGCCCGCAAGGAAAACCGCTGCCCCAGCAATTTCATCAGGAATACCGATGCGCTTGAGGGGAGCTGTCGACGTGGACACTTCCAAGATTTTGGGATCGTCCCACAATGCTTTGGCAAAATAGGTTTTGATCAAGCCCGGCGCAATGCAATTGGTTCGAATGTTGTTGTGGCCATGCTCAGCCGACAGGTTCCGGGCAAGCTGCATGTCAGCGGCTTTTGAGATCGCATAAGCGCCCAAAATGTTGGAACCCTTCAGACCGCCAATAGAAGAGATAATGATGATGGAGCCATCTTTACGCTCTGCCATTTGGGGAACAACCATATTCGACAACCAATGGTTGGACTTGATGTTACAGGCCATCACTTTGTCGAAAGCGTCATCTGGAATGTCAGCTGCGGGGCCGAAATA
>NVSO02000246.1 GCA_002401305.2 Rhodobiaceae bacterium
AAATCAAACAGGTCTCAGTGGACGTACAGGCAACCAAAGAAGCCTGGCTTTATAAATTTGAAGGCTTCATGCGCAATGAACTGGGTGCCAATTACTTCCAGGCATCCGGCGGCATTGAATATAGCTTCTACGGAATTTTCGACACATCAGGAGATCTAGGCATTATTGCTGAATACATCTGGGATGATCGCGGGGAGAACTTTGCCAACCCATTTGCCAATGATGCATTTGCAGGAATGCGTTGGGCACTCAATGACGAAGCCTCAACCACTCTTCTCGGCGGCGGCATCTTAGATCTAGATACATCGGCGTTATCTTTGTCGCTTGAAGCGGAACGTCGGCTTGGGAACGATTACTTTGTCAGCGTCGAGGCTCGCTTCTTCACAAATGTCCCCCAATCAGATCCTCTCTTTTCTTACACAGACGATGACTTCCTGCAACTCAGAGTAGCTAGGTATTTTTAATATCTACCTATAGGAGCGCCCTTAGGACCTACTGTCCATTATCATCGCCACATTTGACCCAAGAGGCTTGCTCGACACACAGCAACTCACTAGATTCTTTACAGGGATAGGCACCTAAATACCCCTCTGGAGGATATGTATGAGTATCACGATCGATAATGATGTTACGCAGACCTTGTCAGCAGATCGTCCAAAGAAACGTTGGCTCTATTTGGAGCCCTCACGCACCCTAGGTGAATTGGCAGCGTGGCCTATTTCCAAACAGTTTCTCAAATTAGCACCCAAAGGGGATGGCCACCCAGTCGTCGCCCTACCGGGTTTCATGGCGGGCGATGGCAGCACCGGCATCCTGCGCAATTTCTTGTCCTCACGCGGCTACGCAGCCCTTCCATGGGAACTGGGGCGCAATCTTGGCCCGCACGTATTGGGCGAAGAATTTGTGCACCTTGAGACCTATCTGGAAGATGTGGTGCGCGAGCATGACCAGAAAGTAAGTCTTGTTGGCTGGAGCTTAGGCGGCGTCTTTTCTCGTGAAATCGCAAAACAGCGCCCAGACCTTATCCGCCAAGTCATCACGCTGGGCAGTCCCTTTGCGGGGGATCCAGAATCCTCCAACGCATGGCAGCTTTTCAAATATATTGCAGGCGACATTCGCGACGACGAACACCTCAACAACATGCGCGCCCGATTAAGCGAAGCACCTGAAGGCATTCCAAGCACCGCAATCTATACAAAAACCGATGGTATTGTTCATTGGAGCGGCGCACGCGAACATCCCGGCCCGCTGACCGACAACATCGAGGTTCTCACCTCCCATTGCGGCCTTGGCTTTAATGCCTCCACCCTCTACGCCGTGGCCGACCGGTTGGCGCAGCCAGAAGATGACTGGAAACCCTTCCACCGCAACGGCTGGCGCAGTGCAATCTACCCGTCAAGCGGCCACGATTAAGCCCTGCACGCCAATAGACTTAAACGACAAAGGCCGCGCTTCACCAGCGCGGCCTTTGCATTTGATATGTGCGTCATCAAGCAGGTTTAAGCAGTCTTGCTTTCCTGTGTCACGACTGTTTCGGTTGGCTTGTCGCCCAACGGAAGCTCCGCAACAGGAGCCTGTTTAGCAGCAACTGGTTTGGTCGCATCCAATTTCGCGACGGCCTTTTTAACGGCAGGTTTTTTCGGAGCCGCTTTAGCAGGGCTAACCTTCTTAGCCGCTACTTTTTTGGGAGCCGCTTTCTTGGGGGCCGCCTTCTTAGCCGTTACTTTCTTAGCGGGTGCCTTTTTAGCAACGATCTTTTTGGTCCCAGCTTTCTTAGCTGACACTTTCTTCGCACTAGTCTTTTTGGCAGCCGCCGACCCAAGCATGGCTTCTTTCAACTCGTCGAAAGAGTCTTCTAAGCACTCAGCATAAAACTCAGGATCCGGCATCAATTTACGACATGCCGTAAAGGACACCGAAATATTTCCAACATAACTCTCAACAATATGACCAAGGCCAATGCCATCCGTCAGGCACAGCATCCCGTAGAAGGACACCATCTTGGCACCCGCAGAATAAATTGGAATGGGAGGTCCTGGAATATTTGTTACGACCGTATTGAAAAACGGACGCATACGGTTAGCGAAACCAAATTCAGAATAAAGTCGCGCTGCAAGCCCTGTAAACAAAGCAGGAGCCATCTTCGCTACTTCAGAGAGTTGGCGCGCACCCATCGCATTCGTCAGCGCTTTGGAGTCCTGCGTTCCTTCATAAACGAATTTAAACCGCTCACGAGGGTCAGCAATATGAGTACCCAGTCGAACCGACATGCCCGATACCTGGTTCCCCATCTGATTAGCTTCACCTTCTGAACGAACAGAAATGGGAGCTAATGCGACCAGTGAATCATCATGAACTTCCCCATGACGTGCAAGGTACTTACGCAAGCCCCCGCCAACAACGGCTAACATCACATCATTGACCTTAGCACCCGGCAATTCATTTTTAATGGCCTTGATGTCAGCCAACGGGAAAGTGCGGCCGTCAAACACGCGGTTTGCGCTGATACTTTGGTTGAGCCGAGTCTTGGGCACTTTACGCAAAGCTTCAATGCCAAATTCTTTTTTGATCAAACCCTTCACCACACGTGCAGCACCCGGCACACTACGGCCAATCAGATCAACCCAACGGAAGGGGTTTTTCAACGCACCAACATATCCGCGCAACAACATCTCTGGAGCAGTTGGACGTCGCTCTGGCTTCCATGTTGGAATATCCGTAGGCAGCGTAACTTCAGGCGTAATGGAATGGAGAGCGTTCATAATATCAACGCCAGAAACACCATCAATGCCCGCATGGTGGATTTTTGTCACAAAGGCAAAAGAACCTTTTGGCACACCTTCCACATTGTCGAGCCCTTCAATGACAGTGATTTCCCAAAGGGGGCGATCCATATCAAGGGGGCGGGAAAAAATTCGTGCAGCTTGAATACAAAGCTGACGCCAATCACCCGGAGCAGGAAGCGCAATATGGCGTACATGGAATTCCAGATCGAAGTCATCATCTTCCACCCAGTAAGGGTGATCGACACCGAGGGGCACCCGTGCCAATTTTTGACGAAAGGTCTTCGCCATCGGCAAGCGTTCTTCAATGAATTTTAAAATGTCTTTGAACCGAACAAAGCCGTTAGGCGCGGTAGACGGATCATAAATACAGAGCGACCCAATATGCATGGGTGCTTTCTTTTGATCCAAATACAAAAACGAGGCATCGAGGCCGGTGAGCTGTTCCATGTGTATCTCCCCTTCAAAC
>NVSO02000247.1 GCA_002401305.2 Rhodobiaceae bacterium
CTGTGCCATCAACACAGAGATTTCCAGTACGATCGTCCACATTTTGCAGGCATGCTCAAACGCTTCAACATCAAACCGGCCACTTTCTTGGCGGAAGGTCATGAGGTTGAGGGAGGCTAAATTGCACGCCGTATTGTCGAGGAACATATATTCCGAGCACGGATTAGAGGCGTTGATTTGTCCGCTCTCTGGGCACGTGTGCCAATCATTGATCGTGGTGTGGAATTGAATGCCCGGGTCAGCTGAGGCCCAAGCGGCATAACCGATTTGGTCCCAGAGTTCGCGTGCCCCAAGCGTCTTAGAGATTTGCCCATCGGTCCGGTTGGTCAGATGCCAGTCTGCATCTTCCTCGACCGCCCGCAGGAAGTCATCCGAAACACGAACGGTGTTGTTAGAGTTTTGCCCCGAGACAGTCCGGTAGGCTTCTGAATCCCAGTCGGTGTCATACGCCTGGAATTCAATATTAGTGAACCCTTGCTTGGCAAATTGCATGACACGCTGAATGTAGTTCTCTGGAACTTCTACCCGGCGTGCCGCAATGATTTCGCGTTTAAGCGCAGGGTTTTTGCGCGGGTCAAAACAATCATCACCCTCAGCTTCGCAATTGGTGCACGCCTTCAAAACCGCAGTCAAATGCTTTGCATTGATTTTAGAGCCCGTAACCAAAGAGGCTACCTTTTCTTCTTCAATGACTTTCCAGCTGATGAATTCTTCAATATCTGGGTGATCAATGTCAACAATCACCATCTTGGCGGCGCGACGTGTGGTGCCGCCAGATTTGATCGCACCTGCAGCGCGGTCGCCAATTTTTAGGAAACTCATCAAGCCGGAGCTTTTGCCCCCGCCGGCAAGTGGTTCGCCAGAGCCGCGCAAGTGAGAGAAGTTTGAGCCAGTACCTGAGCCATATTTGAACAGACGCGCTTCACGCACCCATAGGTCCATAATCCCGTTCTCGTTCACCAGATTATCTTCCACACCTTGAATGAAGCAAGCGTGCGGCTGGGGGTGCTCGTAAGCACTTTTCGAACGTGTGAGTTCGCCGGTTTCAAAGTCGACGTAATGGTGACCTTGTGCGGGGCCATCGATGCCGTAGGCCCAGTGAAGTCCTGTGTTGAACCACTGTGGGCTATTGGGGGCTGCCATTTGAGTGGCGAGCATGAACCGCATTTCGTCATAAAAGGCGCGGGCGTCTTCTTCGCCGTCGTAGTAGCCGCCTTTCCAGCCCCAATAGGTCCACGTGCCTGCAAGCCGGTCAAAGACCTGGCGTGCATCCATTTCAGGGCCATATTGCTCATCGTCGGGCAGCTGTTCAATTTCAGCGCTGTCGGCTTCGTGCCGCCACAACCAAGAGGGAACGCCGTCTTCTTTTACCGGACGCAAACGGGCCGGAATGCCCGCTTTGCGAAAATACTTTTGTGCCAGCACATCACGGGCAACTTGTGTCCAACCTGCTGGCATATAGGCGTCTTCCAAGGAAAACACAATTGAGCCATCCGGGTTGCGGATCTCGCTCTTGGTCGGTTGGAAATCCAAACCTTCGTACGGAGATTTGGTCTCGTCGGTAAAACAACGTTGAATACGCATTCGGCCCCCAATTATTAGGACAGGTCGCCGGAACCTGTACCAACTTAGATTTGCGACCTCAAAACGAGGTCTTCACATTCTCAATCACACGAAACGCCCACGGTTTGTCGCGCGCCTTACCTCAAGCGCTAGACACAGTTCTCCCCGTCCGGAAATACGCCTTCTCCATTGCCGAGGGAGGTTTCCAACGACATAGACAGGGCATATTCACCAGAGACGCAAAGAGTTTGCATTCCGTGAGCCACAAGATGGTGTGTGTAACCATCAGGTAGACACAAACTCTAGGGAGCAGGACGGGGGGCGTCAAGCAACGTCAAAATCGCCGCGTTCCGACGCGGCTTTGTAGACAGGTGGTTTTTGCCGCTCTATGCGACTCGGTTCGAATCGCCAAATTGGTTAATTTTTGATGCCCTAAGTTTCTATTAACCATGTTTTTGAGGTGAATGACGCGGCACCTTATCGGCAGACGGGATGCCTGTAGGCCCAACCTGTATTGGCCGGCCCAGAAAAGCTATTGATCGCTACTAAGAATTAACGTCAGAGTGTTTTACTGGGTCGTAGAAGAACCAGCTGGAATTCAGGAACAGTTGGAATTTAAGCCCCAACAAAAATTGGGCAACAAAACAGGGTGGAGCCTATTTTGCCGCAAAAACACCTTTCGCATGGGCAGGATTTGTCTGCGCTGCGCGTATTATTGGTGGACGATGATGCAGCCCTTCGAGGCGCTGTCGTCGCGATCTTACGTGCCTTGGGCGCTAAAGAAGTACTAGAAGCGCCCAACGGGAAGGTCGCGTTGGAAATCATCGCGACCGATCCACCTGACTTTATCATTTCAGATTGGGAAATGGCGCCCATGAACGGTGCAGAGTTATTGAGAGCGGTGCGCCGAGAAAATAATAGGCCGACGTGTTTTCTGCCCATTATCATTCTAACAGCCCACGCTCGGCCGACGCTCATCCGTCACGCGGTGTCGTTGGGGGCCAACCAATTGTTGGTAAAACCGGTCAGCCCGGAACGCCTTCTGTCCCAAATCCGTTGGGTTCTTGCTGATTCTCGACAGTTTTATCTCGAGGATGGTTCTTACCGCCTCCCAATGCCGGGGCAAGAAAGTCACACTGAGGAACCAGAGGTCCCTAATGAGGGGGATATCGCCTGGGTTTAACCATCTTGACTGGACGGTTTCGCTCCAGAATGTCATATTTCGCGGAGATTCCTTGGGTTAAGCGCTTTGTCGTCGCAGGTGCACGAAAACTGCTTAATTATAAGAGACTTGTAAGGGAGTACCCATTAGGGTCCCTTAAACTGACCCGCGCTCCGGTGGTTTGCCTTCAGGTTTGGCTTGCCGGAAATACTGTTCTAATTCCGGAAGGACCGACATGAGTCTTCTGACCCAAATCTTCACGTGGTGGAATGGTGCAACCATTGGCACCAAAATTTTTACCTCTCGTCACGGCATCCATGTCGGTACAGATGAGCAGGGCAATCGTTATTACAAATCAAAGCCGACCACAAAGACGGGCCGCACAGACATTACTGAGCGCCGCTGGGTTATCTATAATGGCACCGCTGAGGCGTCCCGTATTGCAGTGGACTGGCACAGTTGGATGCACCATGTGGTTGATGAAACGCCGACTGAAGAAGACTATGTCGCGCGCGAATGGCAAAAAGAACACAAAGCCAACTTGACTGGCACTCCAGGCGCCTACCGCCCCGATGGCAGTATTTTAGGCGACGGGACACGCAAGCCCGTGTCTGGTGACTATGAAGCTTGGCGTCCAGAGTAGGTCTTGGCCATTTGTCGATGAAGTTTTAATCCTTGGTTGCTAAACAGGACCCTGGTGTCCGAGTAATCCAAGTGATTGACGTAAAGCCAGTGAGTGGTTTTGGGAGGGTGAGATGGAAAATAATTTCGTAGAAACTCTGGTGGGCGCGCTTGTCGTTGCCGTAGCAGGCGGCTTTCTTGCCTATGGATACTCAATGACCGATGCCGGCAATGTTCAAGGTTTGAATATTACTGCTGAATTCGACCGTGTCGATGGCCTGGCAAATGGCGCTGATGTGCGCTTGTCTGGCATTAAAGTGGGCACAGTGACGTCGCAAACTCTCAACCCTGCCAATTATGCAGCTGTGGTTGCCGTTTCATTGAGTTCAGATATCAAAATCCCTGTCGATAGCAGTGCAAAAATCACGAGTGAAGGCCTGTTGGGCGGCACTTATGTGTCTTTAACACCAGGCGGCAGTGAAGACTTTTTGACTGAAGGCGATGAAATTCAATTTACTCAAGGCTCAATTGATCTCATCGGCCTGGTAGGGCAAGCTATATTTAGCGCGCAAGACAGCAAGTAAAAATATTGCTGTCTTTGGGGGCTCCGAATTGGTGGATGACCAGAGTTAAGCCGATAAGCAGAGTAGGGTGAACATGTTGCTTCAAACACTAAAAGTTCTTTTCAGTGCTGTAATTTTGGCATGCACCCTCCAATCTACAGCCTTTGCCCAAGCAGGCGACACGGCTGTATTCAACGCTCTGGATAAAATTACAGCGCGGATTACTGTGCTCGAAATCCCCATTGGCGGTAGCGCGCGCTTTGGAACGCTCGATATCCGTCCAAAAACCTGCGACAAGCGCCCGCCAGAAGAAACACCCGAAACCACAGCCTTCGTTGAAGTGTTTGATATTCCCCGCGTGATGGCCGCCGCAAAAGGCGAAGACGGACAAACCCCAGCGGTTGAACCAAAACGTATTTTCTCAGGCTGGATGTTTGCGTCTAGCCCGGGCCTAAATGCGGTTGAGCATCCGGTTTATGATGCTTGGGTGATTGATTGCAAAATCTCAGCTGGATCTGCATCTACTGGCAATTGAGTGAAGCGTCCCGTCTCCACAATCGCATGTGCCAACTGCAACTTATAGACATCACGTTCAATTTCGATGGCCCCAAATTGGCTTAGGTGCGACGTCACAAATTGTGTGTCGAGAAGCGTGTAGCCGCCTCGTTTCAAACGGGCTACTAAATAGATCAGCGCAATTTTTGAGGCGTCCCGTGCGCGAGAAAACATGCTCTCGCCAAAAAAGACAGCTCCCAGTGAGACCCCATAAAGACCGCCGACCAATTTCTCGCCTTCCCATACTTCTATCGAATGAGCATGGTCCCGTTGATGGAGTTGGCAATAGAGGTCGATGATGGTTTCATTGATCCATGTGCCACTGCCGTCCTCGCGCGGAGAGGCGCACGCTATCATCACATCCCGAAAACACTGATCGATTGTGACCCGGTAAGGGGACGCACGCACAGTGCGGCGTAGGCGGCGGGGCATGTGGAATGTATCAAGCGGCAGAACGCCCCGCATTTCTGGGTCTACCCAGAACAGGTCGTTTGCATCTGCGGACTCAGCCATGGGGAAAACCCCATAAGCATAAGCCCGCAGTAATACATCAGCATCCAGATCATTCATTGTGATCTCAGCAGAGTTGGTCGTTCATGGCACTCAGTTATATTTTTCAAGAAACTGTTCAAGCCAGTGAATGTGATAATCACCATTTTGGAATTCCGGCTCAGCCATAAGCTCTTTAAAGAGAGGAATGGTTGTATCCACCCCATCCACGACAAACTCGTCAAGTGAGCGGCGCAGACGCATCAAACATTCATTCCGATTGCGACCATGCACAATCAGTTTCCCAATTAAGCTGTCGTAATAAGGAGGAATGCGGTAGCCAGCATAAGCCCCTGAATCAACCCGAACACCCAAGCCACCCGGCGTATGATAATCTGTTATCAAGCCTGGTGAGGGCATAAAGGTTTGAGAGTGTTCTGCATTGATCCGACACTCAATCGCATGTCCTGAGAAAGTGACCTCTTCTTGCGTGAAGCTCATCTCTAAACCAGCGGCGATGCGGATTTGCTCGCGGACCAAATCAATGCCCGTAATGGCTTCAGTGACAGGGTGCTCAACTTGCAAACGTGTATTCATCTCGATGAAGAAGAATTCGCCATTCTCATAGAGAAATTCAATGGTCCCAACGCCGAGATATCCAAGGCCCTTCATGGCTTTTGATACGATTGCGCCAATTTCAGCACGGGCCGCATCATTAAGTGCAGGCGAGGGTGCTTCTTCTAAAACCTTCTGGTGCCGCCGTTGCAAAGAGCAATCGCGTTCGCCAAGGTGAACCGCATGCCCATGGGAATCTGCCACAACCTGCACTTCAATATGGCGCGGCTGACTGAGATACTTTTCCATATACAGCGTGTCATCACCAAAAGCAGCTTTTGCTTCAGTGCGAGCTGCAGAGAGCGCGCCGGGCAATTCAGCTGCGGATCGCGCAACCTTCATACCGCGTCCACCGCCACCTGATGCTGCTTTAACCAGCACCGGATAACCGGTTTCTTCTGCCACTGCCAAAGCTTGTGCGTCAGTGGTCACACCACCTTCAGACCCGGGCACAACAGGGATACCCAACCGCTTGACCGCTGCTTTCGCCGCGATCTTGTCGCCCATCAACCGAATATGGTCAGCCGTGGGGCCGATAAAGGTGATGTCGTGTTCTGTCAAAATTTCTGCGAAACGGGCATTCTCAGAGAGAAAGCCATAGCCGGGATGCACAGCTTCGGCACCCGTTATTTCACACGCAGAAATCAGCGCAGGAATGTTCAGATAGCTCTCAGATGCCTGAGGCGGGCCGATACATACGCTTTCGTCAGCAAGGCGCACATGCATAGCATCTTCGTCTGCTGTTGAATGCACGGCAACGGTTTTAATACCCATCTCTTGACAGGCCCGGTGCACACGCAGAGCAATTTCGCCTCGATTGGCGATGAGAACTTTTTCGAACATTAAGAGCCTCGCTTACTCAATAACC
>NVSO02000025.1 GCA_002401305.2 Rhodobiaceae bacterium
AGACAGCATTTAGGGCGCAACGCATCCCGGCACCAGCCCCAAACCTGCATGACAGTCATAAACTTTGGTCACAATTCAAGTCCAAATAGAGTGAAGGGGATTTTGTATCGGCGCAATTGCGCGCGGGCGCGCGTTCTCAGTTCGGGATAGGCGAGGCTGGCGAGGAGTATAAGTCCTGCTCCAAGTGCTAATAATGCTGCTGGAAAGGGCCTGTTGCTGGCCAAGGGAAGCGGCGCAAATCCTAGGAGTACTAGATAGGGGATCAGGACCCCCTTAAAGGGGGTGATGGTCGTGGGAGGGCCTTTTGGCTCTACGGAATAGCGCATTTGTGATGACGTTCATTTGTACGATGCCGTAACAGCGATCGGAGTGGCCACTTCTTTTAATTTAGGTATCTTAGCGACAGCGCATAGTGTCGGCAATTCACCATTGCTGAAATGAAATGGAAATATTGCGCTTTATAAGCGGGCACTTTTTCTAAGAAGCACCAAATTTGTCTAGACGGGCCCCGAGAGGGTTGTGATAAGGTGTGCGACTAGCTGACATAAATGATAATAATGCGAGATTGCAGGTGCAAGCGAAGAACGAGACCCGGCTGACAGCAGGGCAGGCAAGCAAAACAGGCCGGATGGCGTTGATTACTGGGATTACGGGGCAAGATGGCGGCTATTTGGCTGAGCTATTGCTGCGTAAGGGCTACCGTGTTCACGGTTTTGCTCGGGAAGCGACGATGCCGCTTCGGTTGCAGCATGCTGGTTTGGCTGACGATCCAAATCTGACAATTACGGCTCTCGATATGCGCGATGATTCCGGGCTTGAAGATTTACTTGCTGATTGCCAGCCCGATGAAATTTATAATCTGGCGGCGCAGTCTCATATTCATACAAGCTTTGAGCGTCCTGACGAAACCTCAGATATTAATGCTACGGCCACCATGCGTCTTCTTAAGTTGGTTGTGCGCTTAGGGTTGGTGGAAAAAAGCCGGATATATCAGGCATCCACCTCGGAGATTTTTGGCGACAGCAAATTGCCGCGCTTTGATGAAACAGCACCGTTTCATCCGATGAGCCCCTATGCTGTCTCTAAACTGGCTGCATTTGAAGCCGCGATGAACTACCGCGAAGCTTACAATGTGCATGTTTCAAATGGGATTCTGTTTAATCATGAGAGCCCGTACCGGGGTGAGAATTTTGTGACACGCAAGATTACGCGCTCGGTTGCCCAGTTGACGTGCGATACGCAGGGTGCTTGGACACCGCTGCATTTGGGAAATCTGGATGCGAGCCGTGATTGGGGCCATGCGCGCGATTATGTGGATGCGATGTGGCGGATGCTGCAGCAAGACACGCCGGGTGATTACGTTATCGCCACGGGGAGTGTGCATTCCGTGCGGGAGTTGGTTGAAGCCGCTTTCGGCCATATTGACCGGACCTTGGTTTGGGATGGGGCGGGTGTCTCTGAAACAGGCCGCGACGCCCAATCTGGGGAACTACTTGTATGTGTTGATCCGCAGTTTTTCCGCCCGACAGAAATTTTCTGCCCGCGTGGAGATGCGCGTAAAGCACTGAAAGTTTTGGGATGGTCCTCAACAACGAAGTTTGAAGAATTGGTTTCTGATATGGTTCGAGGAGACATTGCCTTGTTACAGCAAGCCTCCCCGAAACTTCATTCAGCCTCTATTTCTTTGCTCTCAGCTGAGGGCTAAGACGCCAATACCGCTGGGCGGCCAATTGAATGGTAGGCAATCCCGGCGTCTTGCATTTCGCGTATCGCATAGATATTGCGCAGGTCAATAATGAGAGGGCGCGCGAGCATCTCTTTGATTTGGCCTAAGTCCAACGCTCTAAATTCGTTCCACTCGGTCAATATGACGAGCGCCTCTGCATCGCGCAGTGTGTCTTGTGCATTGGTTTCCCAATTGACACCTGGCAAGAGCGGCTTGGCTTCTTCGATACCCTCTGGATCATAAGCGTGTACCAAAGCACCGGCTTTCTGAAGTGCTGGAATAATGTCCAAGCTCGGTGCGTCCCGCATGTCGTCGGTATTGGGCTTAAAAGTCACGCCGAGGATGGCGAGTTTTTTACCTTTAACATCGCCCACAGCGTCGAGAATCTTTTGCGCCATTTTGATTTTTCGGTTGTTGTTGGTTTCAACCGTTGCTTTGACAATGTTCATTGGCGAGGCAAAATCTTCCGCCGTCTTCAACAAAGCAAGGGTGTCTTTTGGAAAACAAGAGCCCCCGTAGCCCGGCCCCGCATGCAGGAACTTGGAGCCGATACGTCCATCTAAGCCAATACCCTTGGCGACTTGTTGTACGTCGGCGCCAACCGATTCACACAGATCAGCGATTTCATTGATGAAGGTGATCTTTGTTGCCAAAAAGGCATTGGCGGCATATTTGGTCAATTCAGAAGTACGCCGTTCTGTACAAAGCATTGGCGTTTCGTTCAAATTAAGCGGCCGGTAGAGTTGGCGCATAAGGTCAAAGGCGCGCTCTGTTTCTGCACCCACAACAACGCGGTCGGGCCGTTTGAAATCTTCGATGGCAGAGCCTTCGCGCAGAAATTCAGGGTTTGAGGCAACATCAAAGTCTGCGTCAGGGCGGCGCTTGCGGATCAATTCTTCGATTTTATCGCCTGTGCCGACAGGAACCGTCGATTTGGTGACGATGACGGCGTAGTCTTCAAGCTGGTCCGCAATTTCTTCAGAGGCGGCATAGACATAACTGAGATCTGCATGGCCGTCACCGCGACGGCTTGGCGTGCCCACGGCAATGAAAATTGCTTGAGCGCCTTTCATGCCTTCTGCGAGGTCTGTGGTGAAGCTCAGGCGGCCGGCAAAACGGTTGCCGTTCACCAGCACATCTAGGCCGGGCTCGAAGATGGGGATTTCACCTTTATTGAGCCGATCAATTTTTGAAGCGTCCTTATCAATACAGACAACTTCGTGGCCAAAATCGGCGAAACAAGCGCCTGACACTAACCCAACATATCCTGTACCAATCATGGCGATGCGCATAAAATCTTCCTGTCTTCGCAATTTGCGCGCACGGCATTTGGTGCGCGCGAGGTCTTAATATTTAGCCAGAATTTTGGTGAGGCCGGGCCGAATATCATCTCTTGCCATTCCATAGGCAATGTTAGCCTCCAGAAAGCCTATTTTGTCGCCGCAGTCAAAGCGTTTTCCTTCGAAGCTGAAGCCATGGAAGGGTTGTTTGCCCAAA
>NVSO02000026.1 GCA_002401305.2 Rhodobiaceae bacterium
ATGCGAAAGCCAACCACGCCGAACCATTTTTAGAGTTCTCATGCCGATGCAAGCCGAGGGTAAGCAAGCCGATGAGAGCACGCCATCGCCTGAAGCACTTTAGTCGTAGATTTTCCAATTGATTGCAGATTGCTGAGCAATCAAGGAGTTTAGAACATGCCAACCGGAACAATTTTGATTGCTGATGATGACACCGCCATTCGCACAGTCCTAAGCCAAGCGCTGGGCCGTGTGGGATATGAGGTGCGCACAACAAGTAATGTAGCCACCCTGTGGCGTTGGAGCAGTCAGGGAGACGGCGACCTGATTATCACAGACGTGATGATGCCTGACGGCAATGCATTTGACCTTATCCCGCGCATTAAGAAGCTTCGCCCGGACGTGCCCATTATTGTAATGAGCGCGCAAAATACGTTGATGACGGCAATCACGGCGGCAGAGCGGGGGGCTTATGAATACCTTCCCAAGCCATTCGACCTCAATGAACTGATTGGTGTGGTCGAGCGCGCGTTAGCCCAACCTAAAGAAGCCTCCAAAGCTCGGCCGATGACAGAAGAAGAGGAAAACATTCCTCTGGTGGGTCGTTCGCCAGCGATGCAGGAAATCTACCGGGTGATTGCCCGTCTCATGCAAACCGACCTGACGGTGATGATCAATGGGGAGTCGGGCACAGGCAAAGAGCTTGTCGCGCGCGCGCTCCACGATTACGGCAAACGTCGCAGAGGGCCCTTTGTGGCGATCAACATGGCTGCCATTCCAAGAGAGCTGATCGAGAGCGAATTATTCGGTCACGAAAAGGGCTCCTTTACCGGCGCCAGCCAAAAATCAAGCGGCCGGTTTGAGCAAGCCGAAGGGGGCACACTCTTTTTGGACGAAATTGGGGACATGCCGATGGAAGCCCAAACCCGGCTTTTACGGGTACTCCAACAAGGAGAATACACCACAGTTGGCGGACGTAACCCCATCAAGACAAACGTACGGATTGTGGCGGCGACAAACCGAGATTTGCGCCAACTGATCAATCAAGGCCTGTTCCGGGAAGACTTATTCTACCGCCTGAATGTTGTGCCCCTCCGCTTGCCGCCTTTGCGAGAGCGCTCAGAAGACGTGCCGGACCTTATTCATCACTTCTTAAAGCTGGCCGAAGCAGATGGCCTGCCGCACAAAATGATTGATACAGAAGGTATGGAGCTTCTGAAGAAATACAGATGGCCCGGTAACGTGCGTGAATTGGAGAACCTTGTTCGCCGATTGGCTGCCCTTTATACTGAAGATCTCATTTCCGGCAGTGTCATTCAGGGCGAATTGACTGAACCCGACCACGCCAGTGCAACCGCCGACATTGATGTAGATGAAAGCTTGGAAGGTGCTGTAGAGCGTATTTTGGGGAAAATGTTCTCCCAAGCAGGTGAAGATTTGCCGCGTCCAGGCCTGTATGACCGCGTATTGCGGGAGCTGGAGCGTCCTCTCTTGACCCTGTCTTTGACCGCCACGCGTGGCAACCAGATTAAAGCCGCACATATGTTGGGCATCAATCGAAATACCCTGCGAAAGAAGATTCGGGAGTTGGAAATTCAGGTGGTCCGAGGCCTTTAAGGGCCCAATAAAAGAGCCCAATCCAGGGGCTCCCTCAAAAGATGTAGCAATAACAGCAAGATAGTGCAGCTCTTAACCAGAATTTCAAAGTGATGTAAACCTGCAACAATGTGGTTGAAACATCGCGCAAAAAACGCCAGTATGCCTAGGTTAAGGGCTTTCGTTGCCATTCGGGCACAGTAAAACGTTGGTTTTATTTGAAATGTGCTGAACAGCCAAGGGGCGGTTTATGGCACAGACGGGCACAAAGGGGATGGTGGTGCAGCTCAGCAATACGCTGACAAATTTCTGGCTCGGTCTTCTCAGGCTGTCTCGAAAACGGGGGGTTGCGGCGACTTTTTCAGTCGGCATTGTAATCTTCGCTGTCTTTTTGGGCGCCTACACCTTTATGGCGTTTAGGGGCACCTTGGTAGCCCAGCCTGAGCGGTACCAACTCAACATTCTATTAGTGACCAACCTTGTGGTCTTCACAATACTGCTGGGGCTGGTCGTTTGGCGTTTCGTCAAAATTTATCTCGCGACCAGAAATGGCAATGCAGGGGCAAAACTTCACGGGCGCATGGTGACACTCTTTACTCTGATAGCGGGGGGACCTGCTATCATTGTGGCGATCTATGCCTCCGTTGCCCTTGAAGGTGGTTTGGAAAACGTCTTTGGCCATCAAGTGCAATTACTGGTCAATAATACCAATAAGGTTGCCGGTGCTTATTTGAATGAGCACAGAATGGTGCTCAACAATGACCTTCAATTGATGAAGTCCGACCTCAATGGTCAAAGCGCCCTTTACTTACAAAACCCCGAAAAATTCAAAAAATTTGTTGAAGCTCAAGCGGGTGTGCGGTCGCTCAATGACGCCTATGTTATCAACCGGAATGGGGTCATTTTAAGCCGTTCTAGCGCGAATTTGATGCCAAGCCAAAGAATGCCGTCTGAAGCGGTGATGGAAAAAGTGGCGGCGGGTACGACTGCGCTTTACACCGACGTTGAATCCAATCAGGTCAAAGCCCTCGTTAAGCTGGAGGCATTTCCCGATGCCTACCTCTTTATTTCTCGTTTCGTGGATCCCCGTGTGCTGTCTCACGTTCAGAACGCCAGTGAAATTACTCAGCGTTTTAAGATACTACGGGACCAGCGCTCGCAATCTCAATTGACCTTTATGGTCATCTATATTGTTTTGGCCTTAGTCGTGGTGTTCGCCGCCATTTGGATCGGCCTATGGGTGGCCAATCGCATTGTCACGCCCATTGGCAACTTAATGGATGCCGCCGAAAAGGTGAGTGCGGGGGATTTAACAGCGCGGGTACGGGTTGACCGGGCGGGCGAAGATGATGAGATTGATTTGCTGTCTCGCGCCTTCAATCGCATGACCAAACAATTAGAGTCGCAACGCTCAGATCTGGTGGAAGCCAATGAACAAATTGACGATCGTCGACGCTTTACCGAAGCCGTGCTTGCAGGGGTGAGTGCGGGGATCATTGGTCTTGATCGTACCGGCCGTATTGATCACACCAACCAAGCAAGCTTAACATTTTTGGACCGAGATGCCGACACCACAAACGGTGAGTTGATCACAGATATTATTCCAGAAATGTCAGCTGTCGTGTCAGGCGCCATGGAACACCCACTTAATAGAGGGCAGGCCCAAGTAACTCTTCAAATCGACGGCTCGGACCGCACATTGAATGTGCGGGTGACCGGAAAACATTCTCAAGAAGGTAATCAAGGCTACGTTCTCACATTTGACGACATTACAGAGCTTGTCTCAGCGCAGCGTAATGCAGCTTGGGCAGACGTGGCGCAACGCATTGCCCATGAGATTAAAAATCCGCTGACACCTATCCAATTGTCGGCAGAGCGTTTGCACCGGAAATACAGCAAAGAGATTACCTCTGATCCCGCCGTCTTTGCGCAATGTACCGAAACAATCATTCGTCAGGTGGGCGACATTGGCCGAATGGTAGATGAGTTTTCGTCCTTTGCTCGCATGCCAACCGCAGCCATCAAAGAAACCGATGTGATCGAAATTTTACGGCAAACTGTTTTCTTGCAGCGTGTGGCACATTCCGAGATTGAGTATAGTGTTCATCTGCCAGACAGCTTTCCCGCTGTACAGTGTGACAGTCATTTGTTGAGCCAAGCCCTGACCAACATCTTAAAGAATGCGTCGGAAGCGGTACGAGGGCATGAAGCTGATGAACTCGACGGAACCCGTCCAACAAAAGAACCATTGAAAAAGATTGGACGTATTGAAGTGGTTTTGCGAGACCATGAGGAAACGTTCGAAATATGCGTAACTGATTCTGGGTGTGGTCTGCCAAACACCGGCCGATTGCGCCTTACCGAGCCCTATATGACCACAAGAACAAAGGGCACCGGATTGGGCCTTGCCATTGTGAAGAAGATCATGGAAGACCATCTCGGCCGATTGGAGTTGCACGATGCACCCAAGGAAGATGGTTGGGAAACGGGCGCGTCTATTAAATTGATATTTCCGCATGCAAATCGTGCGGATGCTGAGACACAAAACGCGTCAAACACACAACTTGGGGATGTGTTTGACGAGCAACTGAAGGGGAAAGAGGCGGCACATGGCGTCTGAAGTACTTATTGTTGATGATGAAGTTGATATCCGTGAGTTGATTGCGGGGATCCTTTCTGACGAAGGCTACGAAACGCGGGTCGCTGGTGATAGCGACGCAGCGTTGGCGGCTATCCACGAACGCATGCCCAGTTTATTGGTGCTTGATATTTGGTTGCAAGGCAGCCGGTTGGATGGATTGGAAATACTAGATGTTGTTAAACAACAATATCCCAATCTCCCAATTGTGATCATCAGTGGTCACGGCAATATTGAAACGGCGGTCACCGCAATCCGAAAGGGCGCCTACGACTATGTAGAGAAGCCCTTCAAAGCGGATCGCCTGATTCTAATTGTCCAGCGTGCGATTGAAGCCTCTCGTTTGAAACGTGAAAACCAAGAGTTACGCCTCAAAGTCGGTGCAGATAACGTGATGATCGGCGACTCCAGTTCGCTGGGACAAGTGCGCATGGCAATTGAAAAGGTGGCCCCAACCGGCAGCCGTGTTTTGATTACAGGCCCGTCAGGCAGTGGCAAAGAAATTGTTGCCCGTCTACTCCATTCAAAATCCCGTCGCGAAAGCGCGCCCTTTGTCGCTCTCAATGCGGCAACCATGGCCCCTGAGCGGATGGAAGTTGAACTGTTCGGCACCGAAGAGGGAGCAGATGGTCCGCGTAAAGTAGGCGTCTTCGAGCAATCCCATGGGGGCACGCTGTTCTTGGATGAAGTGGCAGATATGCCGCTTGAAACCCAATCCAAAATTTTGCGTGTGTTGGTGGAGCAAACCTTCAGCAGAGTGGGTGGCAATCAGAAAGTCAAAGTTGACGTGCGGGTGGTGTCATCCTCAAGCCGCAACCTGCAAGGGGAGATTGAAGCTGGCCGGTTCCGCGAAGATCTTTTCCATAGGCTAAATGTGGTGCCTATCGCTGTACCTGCGTTGTCGTCACGCCGAGAAGACATTCCAGCCCTCGTGGATTTTTTCATGCAGCAGCTATCCATTAGTTCTGGATTGCCAGTGCGCACGATTTCAGATGAAGCGATGGCTGCTTTGCAGGCCCATGATTGGCCCGGTAATGTGCGCCAATTGCGCAACAATGTAGAGCGGTTGATGATTTTGTCGTCCTCCGATCCTGACAAGCCGATTACGGTTGATATGTTGCCTGCCGAAGTCGGCTCAACATCGCCGACCAGCATGGGCAATTCAGGCGGCGAGCACATTATGGCAATGCCACTGCGTGAAGCCCGTGAAGCGTTTGAGCGCGAATATTTGATTGCACAAATCTCTCGATTTGGCGGCAACATTTCACGCACGGCCTCCTTCATCGGGATGGAGCGGTCTGCCTTGCATAGAAAATTGAAATCACTTGGCGTCGTCACAGGCTCACGTGCGGAAGCAAATGCGGCACGTTAAACGCGTGCATGAGTGTTAAATATTTAGAGGCTATAGGACAATGAAAGTCATCATTTGCGGTGCCGGCCAAGTCGGTTTTGGTATCGCACGTCAGCTTGCGGCTGAGGGAAACGATGTGACAGTTGTGGATCGGTCACCAGACCTGGTGCAATCGATCAGCGACAGGTTAGACGTTCGAGCACTGGTGGGTCACGGTTCACACCCTGATGTGCTTGACCGTGCCGGGGCCCGCGATGCAGACATGTTGATCGCCGTGACTTTTCACGACGAGGTCAACATGGTGGCCTGCCAAGTGGCGCATTCTGTTTTCAATGTCCCAACAAAAATTGCACGCATTAGAGCGCAAAGTTATCTAAAGCCCACCTGGCAAGATCTCTTTGCCCGCGACCACATGCCTATTGATGTCATCATTTCCCCAGAGCTGGAAGTGGGTCGGAATGTTTTGCGTCGTCTCAATGTGCCCGGTGCGTTTGAGATTATTGATTTTGCTGATGGGTTGGTGCAAGTGGTTGGCGTGACCATTACAGATGATTGCCCAATCATCGACACGCCCCTGTATCAATTGACAGACCTGTTTCCCGATTTGAAAACAACTGTGGTTGGTATTGTGCGCAACAACACGCTCTTTGTGCCCAACAGCAAAGATCACATGATTGTTGGGGATGAAGTTTATTTCAGCTCTGCCAAAAAGGACGTACAAAGAACACTTTCTATTCTTGGGCACCAAGAAAAAGAAGCCAGCCGGGTTATTCTCGTAGGGGCTGGCAATATTGGTCTTTATGTAGCCAAAGAGCTTGAGAAAAATCAAAACGGTGTCCGCGTTAAAGTTATTGAGCGCGACCGTAAGCGTGCTGTTTTTGCCGCTGACCAATTGAAGAAGACGATTGTCTTGAATGGTGATGGGCTAAATCCAGAACTGCTCAAAGAAGCCGGTATCAAAAACACCGATACAATCATCACGTTGACCAATGATGATCAGGCCAATATTTTGACCTGCGTTTTGGCGAAACGGGAAGGGGCTGAACGCGCATTGAGCTTGATCAACAATCAGACCTACGGACCGTTGATGCAATCGCTTGGCATTGATGCCTTCCTCAATCCGCGTGCAACAACTGTGTCTCATGTGCTGCGCCACGTGCGCCGGGGCCGTATTCGCGGCCTTCAATCTGTTCATGACGGCGCTGCTGAAGTGATTGAGGCCGAGGCACTTGAAACCTCCCCATTAGTCGGGCGCGCGCTCAAAGACGTTGACTTGCCTAATGGCATCCTGATCGGTGCAGTGGTGCGCGGCAAAGAGGTCATTGTCCCGCGCGGTCATACCGAAATCGCTAAAGGGGACCGTGTGATTATTTTTGCGCAGTCAGATATGGTGCCAAAAGTTGAGCAAATGTTCCGCGTCAGCCTAGAATTTTTTTGAGGTCAGGATGTCTTATATCAACATCCTTCACGCTTTGGGCTGGTTACTGGTCATTCTGGCAGCAGCCATGTGTCTGCCAGTGGTCAGTGCCATTGCCTATGAAGAACGCCTAGCCCTTAGCGGATTTCTGACGGGCGTGATGCTGACGGCTTTCTGCGGCGGCGGCCTGGTTTTACTTTTCCGCGAGGCCCGTCAAGCCCTCTCCAATGCCGACCAGCTTCTCCTCGTCTCGATCATGTGGATTGTCATTGCGGTTTTTGCCGCCTGGCCCATATCTCAAAGCATGGCTTTGCCTCACGGTGGGCATGCGATCTTTGAAGCGCTTTCCGGCATTACAACGACCGGCTTTACACTTATTGAGCATTTAGATGAGGTGCCGCGTTCTGTCATTTTATGGCGCGCCCTTTTGCAATGGCTGGGTGGCGTGATTTCAATTGTGGCAATTGCAGCGGTGCTTGCCCCCCAAAAAATCGCAGGTCTTGAATTGCGCCTGACGCCCTTGGCGCGGGGCGAAAACGTGAATGCTTTGCACCGGCTTGGCTCCACAACCCGTGAAGTCTTTAACCTGATGGCTATTTTGACAGTGGCCTGTTTCTTTGCCATCTGGGCAAGTGGCGTCCCGGCTTTTGATGCGTTTTGTCTCTCTTTATCAACCCTCTCAACCGGCGGCTTTACCCCGCGTGATGCAGGCCTCTCTGCCTATAATGCGCCTTACGCACAGTTTTGGATGGTCATCTTTATGTTGTTAGGGGCGATGAGTTTTACCATGCATCGCCAAATAGCCAGAGGCGGTATCCGAGAAGCTGGCCGTGACCCTGAGTTGATCTATCTGCTTTCCGTCTTCCTTATTGCAGGCGCGATCCTCTCCTGTTGGTTCCTTTTGCAAAGTGACGTGAAAGGGCTGAGTGCACTGACAGGGGGCTACTTCATGGCCGCCTCAATGCTCTCGACATCTGGGTTTGTGCCCGCAGGGTTTGAGAACGTAGAAGTTTCTCCGGTAGTCATTACCGGTCTGGCCCTGTTAGGCGGGGCCACCATGTCTACGGCGGGGGGCATAAAGCTGATGCGCTTAGCCTTGCTGCTCAAACAAAGCAGTCGCGAACTTGCCCGATTGGCGCACCCAAGTGGGATCATCCCAAGTCAATTTGGCGGCAGAGCTTTTACCATTCAAACGATGAAAACAGTCTGGGCCTTTTTCGTCGCCTATATTGTCGTGTTGGGCTTAGTCGCCTTGGCAATTTCGCTCACCGAAGTAGACGCCGCCCATTCCATTGTTGCGGCGGCTGCAGCCTTAACAAATGTCGGCCCGCTTTATGACATGGTGACCATCAATGTGGAGCATGGCCAGAGCGTGCGGGAATTCCACGGCGGGGCCCTTTGGGCCATCTCTGTTGCGATGGTCTTAGGGCGGGTTGAGTTGATCGCGGTCCTATGCGTCCTCAGTATGAATTTCTGGCGTCGCTAACAAACCCCTTACCGATTGAAGTTAAGGAAACCTCATGTCTCGTATTGCCTATGTCAACGGCCATTATTGTCCCCATAATAGGGCAGCCATCCATATCGAGGATCGGGGCTATCAATTCGCCGATGCGGTATATGAGGTATGCGGAATACGGGGCGGGAAGATGCTCGATGAGGAGGCCCACCTCAACCGGCTTGATTGGTCTTTAGGGGAACTTCAAATCCCATGGCCAATGGCGCGCCGCGCTTTACAAGTCATCATGCGAGAAGTTATTCGGCGTAACCATATTCGTCATGGCATGATTTATCTACAAGTGAGCCGGGGCCAAGCCCGTCGCACTCATGCTTTTTCCAAACACATGACACCGTCGCTGGTCATTACCGCAACATCAACGTCGCGCCCCCAGAATGCGCAAACTCTCCCCCAGGCGGTCAGTGTGATTACCCGGCCCGACATAAGGTGGCAACGCGTTGACATCAAAACCGTCGCCTTATTGCCCAACAGTCTTGCCCGTCATGCAGCACAAGAAGCAGGGGCTAGGGAGGCCTGGTTGATTGATGGAGAGGGGAAAGTGACGGAGGGGTCATCTTCGAACGCGTGGATCGTTGATCAGCAAAATAGGGTGCATACCCATCCAATCAATGGACGGATATTAAACGGCACTGTTCGGCAGGCATTGATACGCCTTGCTCAAAAAGAGGGTATTGAGATCATCGAATCTCCGTTTACGCCGGAGGAGGCTTACAATGCAAAGGAAGCGTTTTTGACCTCATCGAACGCACTTGTGCAGCCAATCGATCAAATCGATGGTCATAAGATTGGAAATGGTTCCCAAAGTGAAGTTTCACAGCAATTGTGGCGGGCTTATTACATAGAAAACCAAATCGCCCCTTAACTTAAGCCAAGGTTCAGACTAGTCTTATTAGCCTAGCAAGGAACAACTTGCTTTAATCCGATGCTCGCTTTAAAGCGAGCCAACTTATAACAAGAACGCCCTGCATGATGTGGAAATTTGCAGAAGCGTTCGGGTCCAATCCGCTGGATATGACATGTCAGATAAACACCAAAACCTGCAAGACACCTTCCTAAACCATGTCCGCAAGAACAAAGCCACTTTGACCATATTTTTGGTCAATGGGGTCAAGCTTCAAGGGGTAATAACTTGGTTTGACAACTTTTGTGTGCTCTTGCGACGTGACGGTCATTCGCAATTAGTCTATAAACACGCTATCTCAACAATCATGCCCGGCTCTCCCATACAGCTCTTTGAGGGAGAAGAGGACATAAACTGATCCCCCAACGCAAATCCTCACGCGTTACGGTGGGGCGGAAAGATCAGGCAGCGTCCATTGCCGACAGATAAAACAACATATGACGGTCCTCTCCAAGAAGGAGAGGGCGTCGATTTCGATAGCCAGCAGGGTAAAGCGCGCGCTGATTTTCACAATGAAGCGGAGGCGCCCACACGCGTGTGTGTTCTGACCCCTTGGTTTAAGGGAAATCGGTCGCCCGAAAACCTGCGCCGCACGCCTGAAGAGCGGATGGCAGAAGCGATCGGCCTTGCAGCCGCCATCAAGCTAGACGTCGTCCATTCCCAAATCATTCCTCTCTCCACTGTTCGCCCTGCAACGTTGATGGGGACCGGTAAGCTTGAAGAAATTCGGCTGATGCTGGTGGAAAAAGAGATTGTACTGGTTGTCGTGGACACCAGCCTCAACCCTGGCCAGCAGCGCAATTTGGAGCGCGCCTGGAAAGTGAAAGTTGTGGACCGTACGGGATTGATTCTCGAGATTTTTGGCGCAAGAGCCCGTACGCGTGAGGGACAGTTGCAAGTCGACCTTGCCCATTTGAATTTTCAGAAAAGCAGACTGGTGCGCAGTTGGACCCACTTGGAGCGCCAACGTGGCGGCTCTGGTTTTCTGGGCGGTCCCGGTGAAACCCAGATCGAGTCTGATCGTCGTTACATCGAAGACAAAATCATTCGGTTGAATAAACTGCTTGAAAAAGTAAGACGCACGCGCGAGCTGCACCGCAAAAAGCGCCGTGATGCGCCTTACCCGGTTGTCGCTCTTGTGGGCTATACCAACTCAGGAAAGTCTACACTCTTCAATCGCATAGCCGGTGCAGACGTGATGGCTGAGGATCTTCTCTTTGCCACACTAGACCCAACAATGCGGGCTGTGACCCTCCCCAGCGGGCGCCGCATTATCCTGTCCGATACGGTGGGCTTCATTTCAGATCTGCCAACACATCTGGTTGCCGCTTTCCGCGCGACCTTGGAAGAAGTGCTGGAAGCCAAAGTTGTTATACATGTGCGTGATATTGCGCACGGAGAAGCTGCAGCACAAAAGCTCGACGTTATTGAGGTTTTGGACAAATTGGGCATGGTTCTTGAGGACGAAAAGAACATTGAAGTCCTCAATAAAATCGACTTGCTAGACGATGAGGGCCGTGCGGCCGTTCTAAACGAAGCGGAACTAAATTCCGATAAAGCAGCTCTTTCAGCGTTCACCGGTGAAGGAGTGGAGGCGCTTCTAGAACAAATTGACGTTATGTTCGCCGATACCGAAAATCACCTTTCGCTCAAATTGACGCCGGATGATGGAGCTGCAATGGCGTGGCTTTATCGTCATGGGCAAAATCTCGAGCAGGAGATTACCGAGGAGGGTGACACCATTCTGGAAGTACAGCTCAACCTTGCAAATCTTGGCCGTTTTGAAAAACAATATCCTCTATTGGCCAAACAAGCCCAATCCAACTTTGAAAATGCAACGCATCGAGACGCAGACTTGGATTTGGACATTGATCTCGATACGGACGAATAATGGAACCCAGATTCAAGCCCCTGTATAATTTACTCCGCCAAACCGCTGAAACAATAATTCTGCCCCGTTTCAACAATCTAGAGGCGGATGAAATTGAGGAAAAAAGCCCAGGGGATAGGGTGACCATTGCCGACAAAGAAGCTGAGCATCATTTGATTGCGGGCCTAAAAGCTATGGGAACGGACGCTCTTTTTCTGGGGGAAGAAAGCACGGCCGAAAACCCCAAGCTATTAGAGTTGGTGGATCAGATCAAAACGCCCTATTGGGTGCTTGATCCAATAGACGGCACTCAAAATTTTATCGAAGGCAATACGACCTTTTGCACAATGATTGCGTTGGTCCAGCAAGGCCTGCCAGTCCTATCCATGATTTACTTCCCGCTCACCGATACTTTGTTTGCGGCTGAATTGGGCCGGGGTGCTTACCGGTTTGAGAATGGCGGGCAAGGGGAACGCTTAAGGGCGGGCCAAAGCCCAGAGCTATTTAACATGTCGGGCGCGCTCAACACCCATTACACAGACGAAGAGCTGACCGACCGCCTAAACCATTTGGCGGACAGAGTTGAAACGCTAAAAAGTGAAAGATGTGCCGGCGTTGAATATAGTTTGCTCGCCCAAGGGCAAAAGGATTTCGCAAATTTCCACCGGATGCTTCCATGGGACCATGTTCCCGGTACATTATTGCTCAATGAAGCAGGGGGGGTCGTGCGCGATGTAGACACCAATGCCTTCTACCGACCCAACGCCCTAAAGGGTAATTTCATGTTGGCTCGGGATATGACAGCTTGGGAACGCCTGCAGTCCGTCGTCGCCAGATAAGGCGCGGCCAGAAGACCCCTATTAGGACCGCTCTTCTTTTTTGGCTTGGTCCCACAAGAGGTCTAGGCCAGCCAAGTCCATCTCATCGAATGATTTGTCCTCAGAAGAGAGAATTTCTTCGATGCGACCAAACCGGCGCCGGAACTTTTGATTGGTGCGCCGAATAGCGGCCTCAGGGTCAACACCTAGGTGACGCGCAAGGTTTGCATACACAAAAAGAATATCGCCCAGCTCATCTTCAATTTTAGATGTGTCACGAGGCTCTTTGGTAATCTCTTGTGAAAGCTCCAGCATTTCTTCATTCAGTTTATCAATGACCAAGGACGTATCTGGCCAATCAAACCCGACTTTGGCAGCTTTCTTTTGAAGCTTCACTGCTTGGGTGAGGCCGGGCATGACAACAGGCACATCATCGAGAAGACTGCGTGGCGCAGGCGCAGCCTGTCCATCAGCAGCGGCGGCTTGAAGCTTTGCCGCTTTCTCTTGGTCCTTAATTTGATCCCAACGGCCCGCAACAGCACCGGCGGTTTTGCTGTCTTCATCCCCAAACACGTGCGGATGACGCCGGATCATTTTTTCAACGATCCCTTGCACCACATCTGAAAAATCAAAAGCCTGTTGTTCAGCCGCCATTTGGGCATGAAAGACGACTTGCAGAAGGAGGTCGCCCAGCTCTTCTCGCAGGTCAACAAGATTGTGGCGTTCAATCGCGTCTGCCACCTCATAGGCTTCTTCAAGCGTATGCGGCACGATCGATTTAAAATCCTGCTCAAGGTCCCAAGGGCACCCGCCATCAGGATTACGCAATTGCGCCATGATCTTCAGCAAGGCTTGAATGGACCGGCTATCAGAGGGAAGGGACATGCTTATGCGATCCCAAGAACTTCGTCAGACACATAAGGATTAGTGCGTCGCTCATGCTCAAAGCTCGACATAAGTCCGTGTCCCGGCACGAAGGCAATATCATCACCCAATACAAAAAGGCGATCACGAATTGAATCAATCAATTGCTGGTGGTTGCCACGCGGAAAATCTGTACGGCCAATGGACCCTTGAAAAAGCACATCGCCAACGATCGCAATTTTGTGCTCTTGATTGTAAAAAATGACGTGGCCAGGTGTGTGACCGGGACAGTGGCGTACACGCAATTCATGTCCGCCAACGGTGACGGTATCTTCGTCTTTCAGCCAGCGATCGGGCCGAAAATCATCAAAGACAGGAAAGCCATATTGCGCGCTTTGCTTCGGCAATTCTTCAATCAGAAACAGATCATCTTCATGAGGGCCTTCAATTTTCACGCCGTATTTCTTGGCCAATTCGCCGGCCGCAGAGGCATGGTCTAAATGGCCATGGGTCAGCAGAATCTTTTCCAACTTAACGCCGGTCTCCGACATAGCCTGTTCCAAGCGCTCAATGTCGCCACCGGGGTCAACCAATGCGCCTAGTTTAGTGTCTTCATCCCAGATCAATGAGCAGTTTTGCTCAAACGGAGTGACCGGCACGATTGTGACTTTCAGGCCCATGATATTTTCTCCAGCCAATTGGCAGTAAATAAGAGATAGGAGTGTTAGGTGCAGATGGCGCCGCTGTCCAGTCGGCAAATAGAATAGAGTCCGCGGCGCCTAAAATGGGGCAGGCATTTCATAGGGTTTGGTGAGCATTTATTCAGTATTTAGAGGGAATATGCTTCTGAAGAGCTTCAGGGTACGAATCGCTGGAAATTCAAAACAGATGG
>NVSO02000027.1 GCA_002401305.2 Rhodobiaceae bacterium
AAAGGCGGCGGCGGATCGGTGACATCCTTTAGCTACACGGTGTCATTCGCGGTGGGCCTGTGCGAAGGAGAGATTGGCCGGTTGGGTCGGGTATGGGCGGACGGGGATGAATGGGACCTCGCTGATGTGACCTACCGCTTCTATCGCGGCAGTGACGATCAATCCCCAGACCCGCTTCTAGAAGCGAAAGAGGGTGTCGGCAACGTGCCTTCTTATAAGGGGTTGAGCTATATCGTTTTTGAAGACCTGCCGTTGGAAGACTTCGGAAACCGTATCCCCCAGCTCAATTTCGAACTTTTCCGTCCGCTCAGCTCGCTGGAGGAAAAGGTCACCGCAGTCACCCTCATTCCCGGCGCGACCGAGCATGGTTACGATACAAAGATTCAACGCCAAGTATTTTTCGATGGGGTGACGACGGCGGAAAACGCTCATTCCTCAGAGGCGGGAACCGATTGGACGGTGTCGCTCAATCAACTTCAAGACACATGTGTGAACTGCAAACGCGCAGCACTCGTGGTCAGTTGGTTTGGAGACAGTTTGGCTGCTAACCAATGCACCATTCGTCCCAAAGTGGAAAACCACCTTAAACTGATCACGCCGAACCCGTGGGGCGTGGCGGGACTGTCACAGAGCAGCGCCACACGGGTGAGCACATTGGACGGCCAACCCGCATACGGGGGAACGCCGTCGGACAGTTCAATTATACGGGCCATTCAAGATATGAAGGTGCGGGGCATGGATGTGATGTTTTATCCCTTTGTTCTTATGGATATTCCTGCCGACAATGAACTCACCAATCCCTACAGCGGCGCAACCGGACAACCTGCTCACCCCTGGCGGGGGCGTATTACCTTATCAATTGCACCGGGCCAACCGAGCTCCCCTGACACGAGTGCGGACGCAGAGAGCGAAGTTGCCGCCTTTTTTGGCAGCTCGTCTCCCAGCTCTTCAGAATGGTCTTACCGCCGCCTGGTTCTCCACTATGCTCACCTTTGCGCGGATGCAGGTGGAGTTGAAAGCTTCCTGTTAGGCTCCGAGCTCAAAGGCCTCACGCGTATCCGGGGGGCAGGCGGGAGCTATCCTGCGGTGGCCGCATTGGAAACATTGGCGGCAGACGTGCGGGAAATCTTGGGCCCGGATACGAAAATATCCTATGCAGCAGATTGGTCAGAATACGGCGGCTATTCCCCACCCGGCGTGAGCGGCACCTTAGACTTTCCCCTTGATAGCCTATGGGCGCATTCAGACATCGACTTTGTGGGTATCGACAATTACATGCCTCTCTCTGATTGGCGCTCCCAAAGCACGCATTTGGATGGGGAGGATCACTGGGCAGGTCCCCACCAAATCGACTATCTGCAGCACAACATAACGGCGGGCGAGGGCTTTGACTGGTATTACGCCAGCCCCTCGGACCGCGAAAGCCAAGCCCGTACACCGATCACGGACGGGGCGTACGGCAAGCCGTGGGTCTGGCGGTTTAAAGATTTGCGCGGCTGGTGGGAGAATGCCCACGTTGCCCGGGTCGGCGGCGTTGAACTTTCTTCCCCCACTGATTGGGTGCCCGAAGGCAAACAAATCTATTTCACCGAACTTGGGTTTCCCGCTGTCGATAATGCCACCAACCAACCCAACAGTTTCATTGATGGCAAGTCTACCGAAAGCGCATTGCCCTATTTCTCAAACGGACGCCGCGATGATTTCCAACAGCGCCAAGCCCTACAAGCGGTTCTGGACTATTGGGACCGGTCCCTCAATGCCGCCCCTGAAAGTGCCAATCCGATGTCCTCAGTCTATGGCGCCCCTATGGTGGCCCATGACCGGATTTACCTTTGGACATGGGACGCAAGACCCTACCCAGCTTTCCCTCAGCTAACTGATGTATGGTCAGATGGGGGCAATTGGCAGCTGGGGCATTGGCTCAATGGCAGGTTAGGCGCGGCGCCCATCGCTGACTTGGTTAGCGCGTTGCTCACAGACATCGGTTTCACTGATTTTGATACGGCCGGATTGTTGGGGCAGGTTGAGGGGTACATCGTCAACCGGACGATTTCCCCGCGCGCGGCCATTGAACCGCTGATGTTAAGTCACTTCTTCTCCGTCGCCGAGACAGAAGGGCAGTTGATTTTCCAACACCTCAACCAAGCAGTGGCGGACGATTTTCACTGGCAAAGTTTTGCCGTGTCGGGTCAAGAGGGTGGCGGAACCTATAGCATCACCCGCAAGCAAGAAACTGAGTTACCCAAAACCGCCAAGATGACTTTCATTGATGCCGACGGGGGCTATCGGCAAGCCGTTGTGGAAAGCCGGAAGGCCCATGTCAGCAGCGACCACAATGCGACGGCAGATTTGCCGATTATCCTACGGGCGGCTGAAGCACAGGCGACAGCGGACAAGTGGATTCAAAACACTTGGGTGGAACGCGAGGCGGTGTCTTTTCAACTGCCTCCCTCCGCGTTGCACTTAACTGTCGGTGATGTGGTGTCACTCAATTTGAACGGGCGCTCGGGTACCTTCAGAATAGTAAAAATTACCGATGAGTTTGAGCGAAAAGTAGAAGCCAAAGCCACAGAGCTGAGTGTGTTTTCTGAAGTGGCAGCGGTTGAACGCACCCACACGGTGCCGCAACCAACCGTGTATGGGCCTGCGGATTTGCTCTTTTTGGATTTGCCGCTGATCCATGGAACCGAAGTGGCGCATCAACCCCATGTTGCTCTCTACGCTGAGCCGTGGCCGGGCAGCATTTCTCTCCTGCGAAGCGGTAGTGGTGAGAATTTCACGCTGGATCAAATGGTGACGACTTTGTCCATTATGGGGCGGTTGGATGTGGCATTGCCACCGGGGCCTGAGAGCAGATGGGACCGCAGCAATAGGGTGACTGTGACACTCTCCTCAGGAGTGTTGGAAAGCGTTTCGCCTTTGAGCCTTTTGGAAGGACATAATCGATGTGCCATTCAGTCTGCCGATGGTCAGTGGGAGATTGTGCAGTTCAGGGATGCGGAGTTGGTGGCCGCCAATCAATTTGACTTGTCGATATTGTTGCGGGGCCAATTCGGGTCTGAACAAGCGATGGTGGGCGGGCACCCAATCGGCAGCCGCTTTGTATTGTTGGATGGGAGCCTCGCCCAGGCCGGAGTTTCTCTTGCCCAGCGAGAGTTGGAACTGAACTGGCTGTACGGACCCACAAGTAAGGCCACTTCCGACGACACTTACTTGACCCAACAAATGACACCCCATGCAATTGGATTGAAGCCTCTAAGCCCCGTGCATGTGAGGGGACGTCGGTTGGAAAACGGTGATGTGGGTATCAGTTGGATAAGGCGCTCTCGCATCGACGCTGATAGTTGGACGAGCCTAAGCGTGCCATTGGGCGAAGAGAGCGAAGAATATGAGGTGGAGGTGATGAGTGAGGGTGACGCTGTGCGGGTGCTTTCTACGACATGTCCTTCTGTCACCTATACCGCAGCACACCAGACTGCTGACTTTGGCGGCGCTGTTTCTGAGATCAGTTTACGTATCTATCAACTCAGCCAAACGGTTGGCGCTGGCACAAAAAGAGAGGTCGTACTTCATGTCTAATTCCAATCATTTATCCTTACCCTATGTCCAAGCGTCTCAAGCTCAAAAACATGTGACGGTCAATGAAGCGCTGCAAAAATTGGATGCCCTCGTACAGCTAAGCGCGCTGTCGCGGGGATTGAATAGCCCGCCGGAAAGCCCGGTAGCTGGCGCGCGTTATATTGTGGCAGACAGCGCGACGGGTAATTGGGCCGGGTGGGAGAACAGCCTTGCTCATTTTGAAGATGGCACATGGGTGGAATATATCCCCGCCAATGGCTGGCAGTGCTGGGTGGATGATGAAGCCTTTTTGGTCACCTACGCCGACGGAGAGTGGCAGGGGGCCGGAGGCAAAACCATTCTGGGTCAAACGCCCGCGGGGTCTCAGCTTGCGGTGCACAGCGTAGAAATCGAGCATGTGGTTTTGGCGGGAACAACCAACATAACATCGCTCATTATTCCAAACAAAGCGATGGTGCTGGGGCTCACCGGAACGGTTTTAAGCGCACTTGTTGGGCCCACCGATTGGGCGCTCGGTGTTGGCGCAGACAATTTTAGATATGGAAATTCCCTCGGCGTGGCCGCAAGCAGTACAGTGATTGGCATGAGTGGATCACCGCTGACCTATTGGGCTGATACCCCCATTGTGGTGCGCGCCAATGGGGGCAATTTCATAAGCGGAACCGTGCGCCTGAGCGTGAGCTATCTATTGTTGACGATGTGAGTGAGACGTCGCCATTTGTCTCAACCGGTGCCCTCTGGTAAAAGGGGGCAACAGGAGGCTTTCATGGATCTTAAGTTAAACTCAAAAACGGCATTTATTTCTGGTTCGTACCGAGGCACGGGGCGCGCGATTGCTCAAACCCTTGCGCGTGAAGGCGTGCAGGTGCTGATACATGGCTTTGAAACAGGCCAAGCGGAGCCCGTGACGCAGGAGCTGTGTGACGCAGGGATGAGTGCTACGGCAGTGACGGGCGACTTGATGTCTGATGAAGGCGCCGATGACCTCCTTGCGCAAGCCACCGCAGCTTATGGCGGCGTAGATATTTTGATCAACAACTATGGAACCGCTGAGGCTGGATCGTGGAAGAAGAGCGGCGCGTCTGATTGGATCGCAGCCTATGAGAAAAACGTGCTTTCTGCCGTGAGACTGTCTCAACGCATGCTGCCTTACATGAAAGAAAAGGGCTGGGGGCGCATTATCCACCTTGGCACAATTGGCTCGACCCAACCCGCCGCCCGCATGCCCCACTATTATGCGGCCAAAGGCGCGCTGGCGACCTTGAACGTCAGCCTTGCCAAAGAACTGGCCAATACAGGAATCACTGTGAACCTTGTGAGCCCCGGTTTGATCCGCACAGCCGAAGTTGAAGCCAGTTTTAGAGCTTTGGCGGAAAAAAAGGGCTGGGGTGACGATTGGTCGGAAATTGCGCGAAAGGGAATGGAGAAATTCGGAAGCAGCCTGACAGGTGGCATGCCAGATCCACAGGAAATCGCCGATGCCGTTGCGTTTTTGGCAAGCCCCCTTGCTGCGAATATTACAGCAACAAACATGCGGATCGATGGGGGAGCAACAGCCCTTGTTAGCTAAAACAACGAGTGGACCCAAAGCCTTCGATCTCTGCCCTTGAACCTCGGCCCGCCATGGGCAAGAGTCTGAACATCGACATGCCAACGCAGGAAATGGTCAGGAATAAGACCGAGGTCAGGACAGATAATGCAATCATTTCGCTTTGATTTATGCGAATTGCCCAAAGAGACAGAAAGTTTGCGCCAAGAAGTGCGCGCCTTTCTGGCAGAGGAATTGAAAGATGTTCCTCTGACAACACGCGCGCAAACATGGATGAGCTTCGATGGGGAGTTCTCCAAAAAAGTGGGCGCGAAAGGGTGGATTGGCCTGACTTGGCCCAAAAAATATGGCGGCCATGAGCGGACAGCTTTTGATCGCTATGTTGTATTGGAAGAAATGCTAGCGGCTGGCGCGCCTGTGGGTGCCCATTGGATCGCGGATCGCCAGAGCGGTCCGTTGCTTCTGAAGTTTGGCACCGAAGAGCAACGGCAAACTTTTCTAGAGCCGGTGACCAAAGGTGAATCCTATTTCTGCATTGGCATGAGTGAGCCTGACTCAGGTTCCGATCTTGCAGCGACGCGAACCCGCGCGGTAAAAACCGACGGTGGCTGGATTGTGAATGGCACGAAGCTTTGGACATCAGGAGCGCAACACGCCCATGTCATGATCGCGCTTTTCCGCACCGAACTAAACCCTGACAATCGACACGGCGGACTGACCCAATTTCTGGTCGACCTAAAAACACCGGGCATTAACATTCGTCCCATTACCGACCTATACGGCTCGCAACACTTCAATGAAGTCGTGTTTGAAGACGTCTTCGTGCCCGACAATCGTTTGGTGGGAACCGAAGGTGGGGGCTGGGCACAAGTAACAGCCGAATTGTCTTATGAACGCAGTGGCCCCGAACGCTATCTCTCAAGCTATTTGCTACTGGTGGAATTGATTAGAGAGCTGCAAGCCCAAAACAAACCGGGCGCAGAAGAAGAAATAGGCAGGCTGTTCGCTCATATGATCACTTTGCGCCAAATGTCGCTCTCTGTGGCAGGCATGTTGGAGGCGGGTGAAAATCCAACATTGGAAGCGTCCGTGGTGAAAGACCTTGGCGCGGTATTTGAGCAAGATATGCCCGTCATTGCACACAAATTAGCAGGAACCCCGCCTTCACTGTCGGGAGGGTCAGACTATCAACAAGTGCTGGGTGTCCTCACTCAGATTGCACCCTCGTTCTCTCTTCGGGGCGGAACGAAGGAAATCCTGCGCGGCATTATTGCCCGCGGCTTGGGTCTGAGGTAAGGGGCAAAAATGAACGAATTTCAAACAATACTGACCGAAACCATCCAACGTCTATTGAGCGATCATGTTTCACGCGATCTTATTATTGCCAGTGAGCAGGGTGAATGGGCGCAAGGCCTTTGGGACGCGTTAGAAGAAAATGGCCTCACCAAAGTGTTGGTCAGCGAAGCAGGCGGTGGCGTAGGTGCGCAATGGAGCGATGCAGCCCTTCTCATCAAAGCAGCCGGAGAGCACGGCGCACCCGTACCCTTTGGAGAAACAATCGTTGCCGCGTGGCTTTTGGACCAAGCTGGTTTGCCCGTGCCTGAGGGGGCAATAACGTTGCTCGAGGGGAACAGGCTGTCTCTGACTGGTGAGGGAGACAGCTTAACTCTCGATGGCCAGGTGGACGGTGTTCCTTGGGCACGTTTTTCAAAACACGGGGTTGCTGTGGTGCCGGACGCAGATGGCAAAATGCAACTGTGTTGTATTTCCTTAGAGGGCGTAGATCTCACACCAGCGATGAATATCGCGCGGGAAGGGCGAGACAATTTGACGTTTTCCGGGGTGCCGGTCGTTGCCAGTGCCGACTACAATCCGGCGACGGTAGGCTTCACCTTGCGCCATTGGGGTGCGCTCATCCGATCATTACAAATGGGCGGCGCGTTAAACCGCCTATTGGCGCAATCGGTGGCTTATGCAAATGAACGCACGCAATTTGGCAAACCAATCGGCAAATTCCAAGCGATCCAACAGCAATTATCTGTTTTGGCCACCCAAGCTGCAGCAGCGGGCGTGGCAGCAAATTATGCAGCGCAGGCCGTTGAAAAGGGAAACGTGAGCCATGAAATCGCCGTAGCCAAAGTACGCGCGGATGAAGCGGCTAATATTGCGACGAGTATTGCCCACCAAGTACACGGCGCCATTGGCTTTACCTATGAGCACACACTCCATTTTGCGACCCGCCGACTGTGGTCATGGCGCGCGGAATATGGAGCTGGATGTGAATGGGCAGCCGAGCTGGGCACGCAAGTTTTGCAAAACAAACCTGAAGCGCTCTGGCCTCTTGTCACCCAAAAATAGAACACATGATTAAGCAGCCACTGATTATTCAATATCAGGATGTTGATCTAAGGAAAAAACATGGATGTATCTCAAGCCGTAGAAAGCCGGATCAGTTGCCGCGCATTTCAGGATAAACTGGTTCCGCGCGAATTGATCAAAGAATTGTTGGAAAAAGCCAAACGCTCTCCTTCCGGCGGCAACCTACAGCCGTGGCATGTTTGGGTAGTGGATGGCGATCGGTTGAGCGATTTCAAAACCGATATTGCTGCAAAACTTACCGACAACCCCTTCGGTGAAGGCACTGAATACGACATCTACCCAAAAGGCTTGGTGGATCCGTATCGCGCCCGCCGAGGAAAATGCGGCGAGGACATGTACAAAAGCATCAATGTGGCACGGGATGACAAAACCGGCCGTTTAACTCAATTTGCCCGGAACTTTGACTTATTTGGAGCGCCAACCGCTTTGTTTTTTGCCATAGATCGCCGCATGGGAATGGGGCAATGGTCAGATTTAGGTATGTTTATTCAAACCTTCATGTTGCTTGCGCGGGAAGCGGGCTTGCACTCTTGTGCGCAAGAAGCATGGGCTATCTGGTATAAAACCGTCGGAGAGATGGTGAATATGCCCGACGACCTGATGCTATTTTGTGGCATGGGCGTGGGATATATGGATGAAACAGCCCCTATAAATTCTTTGCGGACGGACCGCGCTCCCACCGATGAAATTATCACCTTTCTTTAACTAAGAGCGATTTGCCCCCGCGACAACAGGGCAGATTTCTTTATAGTGATGGATGCCTTGTTCATTTCGGGTTCAGTCCGATTGGTCTAGATTGTGTGTCATGAATAGATTCTCAGTGTTCATAGCGGCAGCCGCCGTAGCCCTTTTAGGGGTCTCTTCGCTTCCCGCATCAGCGGAGCATCATGCCGGTGTGTTTTCACGTGCCGCTGTTATCGCTGACTTTCGGACGGAAGACCGGGTACTTGACACGCCCTTGATGCCGAGCCCCAACCACCCCTATGTCACAGCTGTTTCACCCATAGGAAAAATTGTTATCGCTGCTGGAGGCCGTAAAGTGCCTTTGGGAAAGGTGCTCAAAAACCTGCGTCGGAAATACAAAGGCAAACACTTGAGTGCAGTTGAAAAGAAAAACCAATACCGCATCAAATGGAAAACGCCAGACGGCAGAGTTCGGTTGATCGTGGTGGACTCACGAACAGGACGGGAGCTGTAGGGAGAAACATCTCTGACAGCTCCTCAGAGGAGGCCAGATGGATGGCTGCCTCTTAGGAGAAACAAATGCGCTTACTTGTTGTTGAAGACGATAAAGATCTCAATCGCCAAATCAAATCGACTTTGGAAGATGCCGGTTATGCTGTGGACACCGCCTTTGACGGCGACGAGGGCCACTTCCTAGGCGATACAGAACCTTACGATGCGGTGATACTTGATCTAGGCCTGCCTGAGCAGGACGGCATTACCGTACTGGAAAAATGGCGCCGCGAAGGACGTAATTTCCCAGTTCTCATTTTGACCGCGCGTGATCGGTGGAGTGAGAAAGTCGCTGGTTTTGATGCCGGTGCCGATGATTATGTCACCAAGCCTTTTGTCACCGAAGAAGTGTTAGCGCGCATCCGCGCCTTGTTGCGCCGGGCTGCCGGACACGCATCCAGCGAGTTGGAATGCGGTGCTTTGCGCATTGATACACGGTCCGCACGCGTGACTTTTGATGGCGAACCCATAAAACTCACTTCGCTTGAATATCGTTTGTTGGCCTATCTCATGCATCACCAAGAGAAGGTGATTTCGCGTACAGAGCTGGTAGAGCATTTATACGATCAGGACTTTGATCGTGATTCCAATACAATTGAAGTTTTTGTCGGGCGCTTGCGCCGCAAAATTGGCAAAGATGTGATCGAAACGGTACGTGGTCTTGGCTATAGATTGGCATCGGTTGAAAATTCTAAAAGTTAGGCCTGACAGCCTAGCCTTTCGTCTCACGGCTGCGGCTACGCTTTGGATCGGCGTGGTGCTGTTGGCTGCTGCGTTTGGTTTGACGGCGCTATTTCGTAACGCGGTCGAGGCAAGCTTCGATACGAACCTTGACGTTATTCTTGATAGCCTCATCGCATCGGCTGAAGTTGTTGACGACGATGAATTGGTGATGATCCGTTCCTTGGGTGAAACGCGCTTCCAGCGCGCATACTCCGGTTGGTATTGGCAAATTACAGCTCTCAAGGCGCGAGATACGCCGCTTGTAAAGGCGGCCAAACCTTATCGCTCTCCATCGTTATGGGACAGTGTGCTCTTGTCGCCAGTGGACGAGGGCACGTCATTTGACGACACCAACTTATCGCGCGTCGACATGTTGGGGCCGGTGGATCATACAATTCGTGTGTTGGAGAGACGGCTCATTTTGCCGGAAACCAATCAGTATTATTCGTTCATTGTCGCCGG
>NVSO02000028.1 GCA_002401305.2 Rhodobiaceae bacterium
AACCTGCCTTAACAACGAGCCAACCCTCTACATATGTCAGGGAACTCTGTGTTCGGCCCCCCTAACAGACCCAACCCAACTTAAGACAGCCCTTGGACAATTTTCACCTGACGCTGCTTAGTCTCCGAGATAGAGTGCCATCAACAATTCAATAGGCGGCAACAACGCCCCAATCCCTTAGGAGAAAATTGTGAGCGGACAAACAATCCAAATTGACGGCCCAGATGGCACATTTAGCGGCTACCTTGCCCTCCCTGAAGGCGGCAAAGGCCCCGGTATTGTGGTTCTCCAAGAGATTTTTGGGGTCAATGAAGTCATGCGTGACATCGCTGACAATCTTGCCGCCCAAGGCTACGTCGCCTTATGCCCAGACCTGTTTTGGCGCATTGAGCCCGGCATCGACATCACTGATAAAACCGACACAGAAATGGCCCGCGCCTTTGAACTCTTCGGTCTATTTGATATGGAAACCGGCATCAAAGATGTCGCGGCAACAATCAATCATTTACGCGCCCTCGACGCCTGCACAGGAAAAGTAGGCGCTGTTGGATATTGCTTGGGCGGCATGATGGCCTATCTCACAGCAACCCGCACAGACATTGATGCATCCGTAGGTTTCTACGGCGTCAACATTCAGACCCTGCTAGATGAAGCCAGCAACATCAAAAAGCCGCTCGCCCTTCACATTGCCGGGAACGACGAATTTGTCCCAGCCGAGGCTCAAGACCAAATTGTCAGCGGACTGGCAGACAACAAACATGTTGAACTGTTCCAATACCCAGGCCGCGATCACGCCTTTGCTAGACCCGGCGGCGCGCATTTCCATCAAGCCGATGCAGATAGCGCGAATACACGGACCTTAAATTTCTTCAAAAAGAATTTGGGATAACCAAAATAGGGCCAAGGATTTTCTATAAATCTTTGGCCATTTTAATCCGTATCCGAATCAATGCGCTGAAACCCTGTTACGTATTGGCTTGCAGGCTCTCAGATTATTTCACTATTTTGGATCGGATCCGAATCTGTTGGTCTAAGACATCACGCCACACACACCAACACTCAACACCAACACAACAGAGGCACCCCATGACAAAAGCAATACGCGTAAGCGAACCCGGTGGTCCCGAAAAAATGAAGCTCGTGGACATCACACTAGATGAGCCCGCACCCGGACACGTCAAAGTTCGACACACAGCTATCGGTGTCAACTTCATCGACACCTATCACCGCTCCGGCCTCTACCCAATTCCCTACCCTTCTGGCATCGGCCTTGAAGCAGCCGGCGTTGTTACAGCTTTGGGCGACGGCGTAACCCATCTCAAAATTGGCGACCGCGTTGCCTATGGTTCAGGTCCTTTGGGAGCTTACTCTGAAGAACAGAATACATTTGCCGCTCGGGTCGCAAAAATCCCAGACGGCGTGACAGACGAAGAAGCCGCCTGCCTAATGATGAAGGGCATGACTGTCCGCTACCTATTCAAAGGCACATACAAAGTAAAAGCTGGGGAAACCATTTTGTTCCACGCCGCTGCTGGCGGCGTTGGCCTTATTGCGTGCCAATGGGCAAAAGATTTAGGCGTCACCCTAATTGGCACCGTCAGCACAGAGGAAAAAGCCGAACTGGCAAAAGCCAACGGCTGTGCCCATGTGATCAATTACAGTCACGAAGACATCGCCACACGCGTTAAAGAAATCACGGATGGTAAAGGTGTGCCAGTTGTCTATGACGGCGTGGGCAAAGACACATTCATCGCGTCTCTTGATTGCCTGCAACCGCGCGGCCTACTTGCAAGTTTTGGCAATGCGTCAGGCCCCGTCACAGATGTAGATCTGGGCATTCTCGCGACCAAGGGCTCTCTCTATGTCACCCGCCCAACAATGATCCACTACACCATGACCCAAGAAGATTTTGATGAAACCGCTGCAGACGTTTTTGACGCCGTTGCCCGCGGTGCCATAAAAGCAAACATCAATCAAAGATATCCACTTTCCCAAGCAGCGCGTGCTCATGAAGATTTAGCGGCACGAAAAACCACCGGCGCCAGCATTCTATTGCCCGGTAGCTAAATCAAACCAGCAAATAGAAAAAGGCCTGTCATCATCTGACAGGCCTTTTTATTATCTAACAAAGTGAGAGTCCAATGGTCACACTATGACTCATACGGATCAACTTACGTATTCATGCTATCGAAGAACTCATCATTGCTTTTCGTTTGGCGCAATTTATCGAGCAAGAACTCAATTGCGTCCACTGTACCCATAGGATTGAGAATACGGCGCAGCACGTAAATTTTCTGCAACGTAACTTTATCGGTAATGAGCTCTTCTTTCCGCGTACCAGACTTAAGAATGTCGATCGCTGGGAAGACCCGCTTGTCAGCCACTTTACGGTCCAGAATAACTTCAGAGTTACCTGTCCCTTTAAACTCTTCAAAAATCACTTCATCCATACGGCTACCCGTATCGATCAACGCTGTCGCAATAATTGTCAGAGACCCGCCCTCTTCAATATTACGAGCGGCACCGAAGAAACGTTTAGGACGTTGCAGCGCGTTAGCATCAACACCACCAGTCAGCACTTTACCCGAGCTTGGCACAACAGTGTTATAGGCGCGGCCCAATCGTGTAATGGAATCCAGCAAGATAACAACATCACGGCCGTGCTCTGTAAGGCGCTTAGCTTTTTCAATCACCATTTCAGCAACTTGCACGTGACGAACAGCTGGCTCATCAAAAGTGGAAGAAACAACTTCCCCCTTCACCGAGCGTTTCATATCCGTCACTTCTTCTGGACGTTCATCAATCAGCAAAACGATCAAATAACATTCAGGATGATTAATTGAAATGGAATGCGCAATGTTTTGCAGCAGCACCGTTTTACCAGTACGCGGCGGCGCCACGATCAAAGCCCGCTGGCCTTTACCAAAGGGCGCCACAATATCAATCACCCGCGCTGATTTATCTTTCTGCGCTGGGTCAATAACTTCCATATTGAGTTTTTCGTCTGGATAAAGCGGCGTCAAATTATCAAAGTGAACTTTATGGCGCACCAACTCAGGATCTTCAAAATTGATGGAATTGACTTTCAGCAGGGCAAAATACCGCTCGCCGTCTTTAGGTCCGCGAATATCCCCTTCAACCGTATCTCCGGTACGCAATGCAAACCGGCGAATTTGGCTCGGGCTCACATAAATATCGTCTGGACCTGGCAGATAGTTGGCTTGGGAGGATCGTAGAAACCCAAAGCCATCTTGCAAAACTTCCATCACCCCTAAGCCGATAATATCGATGTCTTGTTCGGCCAATCTTTTCAAAATAGCAAACATCAATTCTTGCGTCCGCAAGGTGCTCGCATTTTCCACCTCCTGCTCTTCAGCAAAAGAGAGCAATTCGGTTGGAGACTTAGCTTTAAGGTCGAGCAGTTTGACTTGCGACATGAAAATTCTCTGACTTAGATAGATAAATAGCGGGAAATGGAAAGATCAGTTTTG
>NVSO02000029.1 GCA_002401305.2 Rhodobiaceae bacterium
TTTGATCGTTTCCTGTATTTGATATACCAAAATTGTTGCTCATTACAACATTTTTAAGGTGGTCTTGTAAAAAAATGTCTGTGATGTTTAGATTTATAAATCCCGGCCCTGCAATCTCAACGCTTGAGAATATATCGAGTTTTTTTAGGGCTTCTACAATTACTTCTGCAATTTGGCGAGGTGCTTTCTTTGCAATCTTTGCGGCTGACATCGCACCGTTACACTGAAATTGTGCAAGGTCTGGGCGATCAGAAATAAAAACTTTTCCCAATTCAGTGGGCAAATTGTTTTGTACGAAAATATCAGAGACATGCTCTGTTAAAATAGAAGTAAGTGAAGTCATAATGGTCTCTGTACAGTAATAAAGTTAAACATCCAAGTTAGAAACTTTTAGCGCATTTTCTTGAATAAATTCACGACGAGGAGCAACAACATCACCCATCAATGTTGAGAAAATAAGATCGGCATCTGCTGCATCAGTTACTTTCACCTGAAGAAGTGAACGTACTTCTGGATCAAGAGTTGTTTCCCAAAGTTGCTCAGGGTTCATTTCACCCAATCCTTTGTAGCGCTGCATGGAGAGGCCTTTCGACCCAGCAGCCATGACAGCTTTGAGAAGTTGAGACGGAGAACGAATGGCAGTCGTCACGTCTTTGCGCCTCAGTGATGCAGCTTTTGCATATACTTCTTGCAAGGCATCGTAGAAACGATTGAGAGCAATTGCATCAGCACTGGCGATGAGCGGGCCATCAATGAGAATGTCCTCTCCTACACCGCGGATTACGCGGGCAAAACTCAAGCCCCCATCTACAGTTGGTTCCCCTGTCCATCCCAATTCTGTTTCATCCGAAAGCGTATCGAGACGATGGGCAATATAGTCAGCGGCGGCTTGCGCCTTCTCCGACGTTTGATGCGTTTCGGCATTCAGAGCCCCGGCAATAGCGGCCTGTTCGATGGCAACGTGAGGGTAGTTACTTGGCAATCCGTTCAGCAGCGCGGAGACTTCGCGTGCCTGCTCAACGATTGCTCGTAGATCTTCGCCCGCACGCTGGGTGCCATCGTTCAACGTCAGGACGGCATCTTCCAGTCCGGCTTCCACCAGAAAATCATCAAGCGCTTGCTGATCTTTTAGATAGGTTTCAGATTGGCCGCGCCGCACTTTATACAATGGAGGCTGAGCGATATAGAGATATCCCTTTTCAATCACCTCAGGCATCTGGCGGTAGAAGAATGTTAGCAACAATGTTCTGATGTGCGCTCCATCCACATCCGCATCTGTCATGATGATGATTTTGTGGTAGCGCAGTTTTTCGATATTAAAATCATCTCGGCCAATGCCGGTACCCATCGCAGTGATCAGTGTACCGATCTCATTGGAAGATAGCATTTTGTCGAAACGCGCGCGCTCTACGTTGAGGATTTTACCTCGCAGTGGAAGAACGGCTTGCGTTGCGCGGTCACGACCCTGTTTTGCAGAGCCCCCCGCGCTGTCCCCTTCCACTAGGAAGAGTTCGGATTTTGCAGGATCGCGTTCTTGGCAATCTGCCAATTTCCCTGGCAAGCTGGCAATGTCCAATGCGCCTTTACGCCGTGTCAGCTCTCGGGCTTTACGCGCCGCTTCGCGGGCGGCAGCGGCTTCCACCACTTTTCCGACAATGGCTTTGGCTTCACTTGGGTGCTCTTCAAACCAAGCGCTTAATTGCTCGTTGACGATGCTTTCCACAACGGTTCGCACCTCTGAGGACACAAGCTTGTCTTTGGTTTGGCTAGAGAATTTTGGATCCGGTACCTTAACCGACAAAACACACGTCAAACCTTCACGCGCATCATCGCCCGTTATATTTACCTTCTCGCGCTTGGCGATACCTGAAGAGGCTGCATAGCTGTTGACCACACGGGTCAAGGCCGCGCGGAAACCAGCCAAGTGAGTGCCGCCATCACGCTGAGGGATATTGTTGGTAAAACACAAAACATTTTCGTGGTAGCTGTCATTCCACCACATGGCAACTTCAACTCTAATGCCACTGTCTTCCCGTTCTGTATCAATGATGACGGGGTCAGGCAATTGAGGTGTTTTGGTGCGATCGAGAAAACGAACAAAGGCTTCCAAACCACCGTCATACATTAGCTCTGTGGTATTCCTTTCAACGTGACGCGCGTCGGTTAGAATAATCTTTACGCCGGAATTCAAAAACGCTAGCTCACGCAAACGGTGTTCTAGGGTCTTGAAATCAAATTCTGTCAGGGCAAATATTTCAGCACTGGGATGGAAGGTCACCATTGTGCCTTTGCGGCCGTCGGCATCGCCAACCACAGCCAACGGCTCGCAGGTATTGCCGTATTCGAAGCGCACCACATGTTCTTTGCCTGAACGCCAAATGCGCAGCTCTAACCAATCCGACAGCGCATTCACAACAGACACACCCACACCGTGCAAACCGCCCGATACTTTGTAGGAGTTTTGGTCGAACTTACCGCCCGCGTGAAGCTGAGTCATGATCACTTCAGCGGCTGAAATGCCTTCTTCTGAATGGATGGCTGTTGGAATGCCGCGCCCATTATCGGTTACCGAAACCGATCCGTCTGCGTTCAACACAACTTCCACCGCATCACAGTGACCCGCCAAAGCTTCATCGATTGCATTATCGACAACTTCGTAGACCATGTGGTGCAGGCCTGAGCCGTCATCCGTATCGCCGATATACATGCCGGGCCGTTTACGCACTGCATCAAGGCCCTTCAAGACTTTAATGGAATCCGCACCGTATTCAGCATCGACGACGTCTTTTGTCGGTGAGGTCGGTTGGGTCTCAGGTGTGTCCTGCTCGCTCATGTGCACTCCATTTCACGCCATTTAAGGCTCACTTAGTCTTTCACCGCATGGATCCGTCCGGCTTCCACATGGAAGCACTGGGCGCGCGGTTCAATTGCTTCAAACAAGGACCGGTCTGTCCCCGTCATCCATGCTTGGGCCCCAAGGGCCGTAATCTCATCAAACAAGGCTGCGCGCCGGTCTCGGTCCAAATGCGCGGCCACTTCATCCAACAATAAAATCGGCGCAAGCCCTGTGTGGCGCGTCAACAATCTTGCGTTGGCTAAAATCATTCCAATCAACAAAGCCTTTTGCTCCCCGGTGGAACATTTGTCGGCTTCCATATCTTTGGCCTCGTGACGCACCAACAAATCAGACCGATGCGGCCCGTCTAGCGCGCGCCCTGCTCCTTGGTCGCGATTGCGCATCTCACAGAGGTGGCGCGCAAATTGATCTTCAACGTCCACAGCCACCGCATTCGATAGGTCGCTTTCCAACCCGCCCTCAAGTGCCAGCATCGCCTTTGGAAAGGCGCCTTCCTGTGTTGCTTCAATTGCCCCTTTAAGGCGGGCAACACAATCAAGTCGGGTGGCCGCAATGGCGACCCCATGTTCTGCCATTCCGGCTTCAAGCGCGCCCAACCACGAGGTATCTCGAACGTTGTCGGCGAGCAGGCGATTGCGATCTCGCATCGCCCGTTCATAAGCATTCACTCGGGTACCGTGGCTGGGGTCAAACCCCATGACCAACCGGTCTAAAAAACGTCGTCGGCCACTTGCCGCTTCCACAAACAATCGATCCATGGCTGGGGTCAGCCACACAATTCGTACATATTCTGCCAGCACACCCGCGCTCGATTGGACCTGCCCGTCAATGCGCACTTGGCGCGTGCGCGTTTCACCGGCACCCCCTTCTTGAGGTTCAATCCCGGTACCAATGCGCATGTCGGTTTGCCCGTCAAACACATCGGCGGCAACGGCCCACCCTCCCGCGCCATGCTTGCGGCATAGCTCGGAAAAAGGAACCGCCCGGAGACCACGGCCCGGAACGAGCAGCGAAACAGCTTCCAACAGATTGGTTTTGCCCGCACCGTTCTCACCCGTCAAAACAACTGGGCGGGCATCCAAGTCCAGCCCGGCATGGTCGTAGGAGCGAAAATCAGTCACACGCAATCGAGACAGGCTGAGCGCCTTACGTGATGTCTCTTGGGGGCGCGTGGGCGCCGCATTCGCCTCAGATACCATTGTGTTCGCCATCGGAGTGTCAGCCATCAGATTTAGCGGCCATTAAACTCTCATCGGCATCAGCACATAGAGCGCTGACTCATCTTCAGAATCGCGAACCAATGTGGGTGAGCCTGAATCTGCCATCAAGAAAGAGGCTACATCGCCTTCCAATTGACCGGCAATATCGAGTAAGTAGCGGGCGTTAAACCCGATCTCGATCGGTGCGCTGTCATAATCCACAGCCAGTTCCTCAGTCGCAGAGCCACTGTCAGGATTGTTGACCGTCAATGTGAGACGCCCCTCTTCGAGGTTGATTTTGACCGCGCGAGATTTCTCGTTAGAAATGGTCGACACCCGGTCTACAGCCTGAGCAAAGATTTTGCCGTCGACTTTGAGCATCTTGTCATTTTCAGTTGGAATAACCCGCTCGTAGTCTGGGAAGGTGCCGTCGATCAATTTGGACGTGAGAGTGACATTGCCAAATTCAAACCGAATTTTTGTGTCAGACACGCCCACTTGGATGAGGCCATCTTCTTCTTCGATGAGCTTTTGCAATTCAAGCACTGTTTTGCGCGGTACGATAACGCCCGGCATGCCAGCGGCCCCTTCGGGACACGGGAAGTCTGCTTGCGCCAAACGGTGGCCATCGGTTGCAACTGCCCGCAACATTGGTTCGGGGCCGTCATCAACCGTGTGCAAATAAATGCCGTTCAAATAGTAGCGGGTCTCTTCGGTGGAGATCGCAAAGCGTGTTTTGTCTACCAAGCGCGCCAAAGCGTCGGCTGGAATATCAAAACGATGCGGCAGCTCTCCGGCAGACATCGAGGGAAAATCCTCTTGCGGCAAAGATTGCAACGCAAATTTTGACCGGCCGGCTTGTATCGTCAAGCGACCATCTTCAGGATTTTGTACAATTTCAACTTGGGCGCCGTCTGGCAATTTGCGCACAATGTCATAGAGCGTATGCGCTGAGGCTGTTGTGCCACCAGAAGTCGCCACATCCACGTCCACAGACTCGATGATCTCGATATCGAGATCAGTCGCCGTCAAGCTCAGCTGGCCTTGGTCGGCCCGCAGAAGCACATTGGAGAGGATAGGGATCGTGTTACGCCGTTCAACAACGGATTGGACATGGTTGAGCGATTTTAAAAGGGCGCCGCGCTCGATCGTTATTTTCATCTCTTCCCAGTCTCCTGCATTCCCTGAGCCTTGCAAACCTTTGAGCTGTTCTGCCCAAAACCCTGCAGGGTAATGTGTGCGTCATATCAACTGCTTCATTGCATTTGATCAGTATATTTGATCAGCGCAATTTGGCACCATATCTCTAATGCGACGTGAAGGCTTTCCTAGTCTCCCGCCACAAATGCCAATCAAAGAACCCTTCATCGGCAAAAATGCCGCGAGAGCCCAAATCTTAGCCAAAACGCTACGCAAATTTATAGCAGAAATGTTGGCGCATGCACACTTTTCAAGCACTTAAGGGGCACTTTCATCGCCAGTTTTTGGGAACGCCAACCCAAACGGCGGCCCAAAGACAAATGGAGGGGGCGGGAGATTCGAATCAGACCGTTTCAGCCCCGTTCTGCACTCGAAATTGACGAATTGGGGGCCCCACCCCGCCAGAGCTGCTTTTTGGAGTGCCTCTGGGCCCAGGTCCCTGTCGGTCTCTAACCACGGCAAAACACAAAACGAATCACTTAGCCCCGCCCCTTGAGACCGTCGGTCACAGAGGGCAGGGCTAGGTGGTCTCACATTCAGAACAACTTGGGAGCGCTTACGCTTTAGTGCTCGGCGCCATTTTCAAGCATCCGGCGCAACAAATCCACGTCTTCTTCCATGCTCGCGTCTTCCTTGCACAGCTCATCGATTTTACGTACCGCATGAATAACCGTGGTGTGGTCGCGGCCCCCGAACTTCCGGCCAATTTCTGGCAAAGAGCGGGTGGTGAGTTGCTTGGAAAGATACATGGCAACTTGACGCGGACGGGCAATGGCGCGGGCGCGGCGGGCAGACAGGAGGTCAGACAGGCGCACGGAGAAATATTCGGCCACGCGGCGCTGGATTTCTTCAATCGTTACCCGGCGCTCATGGGACCGCAACAGATCCCGCAGGACGTCTTGGGCCATGTCGACATTGATCACACGCTGTACCAATGAGCCATAAGCCACCACGCGCTTCAACGCGCCCTCAAGCTCACGTACGTTGGAGACGATACGTCCGGCCAACAATTCCAGTACATCATGAGGCACATGAACGCTTGGCGTCCGGGCGACAATGTCTTCGGCTTTGGACTGCAAAATGCCTAAGCGCAATTCAAAATCGGTCGGGTGAATGTCACAGACAAGCCCCCAGCCCAAACGCGAGCGGATACGTTCTTCGATCCCCTCCAAATCAGACGGAGAGCGATCTGCAGAGATGATGACTTGGCGGTTATTATCCACCAACGCATTGAAGGTATGGAAGAACTCTTCTTGGGTGGTTTCTTTGCCCGAGATGAATTGCACATCATCAACCATCAACACATCTACTTGGCGGAACTGCTCTTTAAAGGCCATTGTGTCTTTAAACCGCAGAGCGCGCACAAAGCGGAACATAAACATTTCCGCAGATAGATAGAGCACTTTGCGCGTCGGGTCCGCCCGGCGAATTTCATTGGCAATCGCATGCATGAGGTGGGTTTTACCCAAGCCCACGCCGCCGTAAAGATAAAGCGGGTTGAACGCGACATCTGCGGCTTCAGCAACCCGGCGGGCTGCGGCATAGGCAAGCTCGTTGGATTTACCGACAATGAAATTATCAAAATTCAAGCGCGCATCAATCGGCGCGCCCACACCGTCATTAAAATTACTAGATTCTGCAATGGTGCGCGTCTCACCTGGTTTCATGGGCGAAACGGCTTGGGCTGCACGCGGACGCACAGCAGGTGCGGGACGGCGGGCCACCGCATCCAAAGAAGCCGTTGCACGAGACCGGGTTTGTCCGGACTTCATCATTGCGCCTGATGCAGGAGATGCCGACCCCGGCACTGAATTGCGTGCGGTCGCAGATGTCGGATCAATTTGAGACGCGGCGTCTTCTTGGGAAGAATTCACGCGCACGAGCACGTCGACTTTAATAATCGCGGGATCTTCGCTTTGCCAGAGAGCCAGTAACCGATCCGCAAAATGGGAGGCAATCCAAGAGCGAATGAACCGCGTTGGGACCGCCAACATCACATGACCATCACCAATGCCGATCAAATCAATTTGTTTGAACCAGCTTGCATAGGTTGCATCGCCCACTTCTGCGCGCAACCGGCTGCGGATCCGCGCCCATTGGGTTGCCAAGTCAACTGGCGTTGACGCTGCTTTTTGACCCGCCATATTATGCGCGTCAGGGTTTTGATTAGCCACAGGATCATTTACGGAGCCAGCGCTTGGAATGCGCTGCTCATCCATACCTTGCATGGATACGCTCTGATCCGACTGGTAACGACCAGCTTGATCTTCTTGAAACCCCTGAGCCACATCTTTACGTGCCGTCATTTAGCTTGAAGCCCCTACTGCTGGCGTCTTACGACGCTCAAGTCTCTTGTATAAATGTCTTTATCAATCAATCGCGCGTGTCAGCCGCTATCTCATCAACCGGATCAACTTTGGACCCAAGGCAAACCAGATACCTTCCAACCATTTTTGTGACCTCGATGACCGCCCTCATCTAAGTCCCCTTCAAAACCACCTGCCACATTAAAGCAGGCGCTATACCCCTTACGTGCCAGCGCTTGGGCTGCAGATCGGCTGCGCACCCCTGAGCGACACAAAAACAGGATCGTTGCCTTTTTGGGGCACCCTTCCCCTGTCAAATATTCGTCCAGCGCATCGGCGAACTGTTCGTTCACAGCCATGCCCGGAAAACTTTGCCACTGGAGCTTTACCAGTGATTTTCCCAGAGAGGACAAGTCAGGCATGCCCACAAAGGACCATTCGGCCTCCGAGCGCACATCGATTAAACAAGCCTGCGCATCGTCATTCAACACGCGCCATGCTTCGTCAACACTCACGTTGCCTGCAAAGGCTGCGCCCGCTAGGTCCGCACCAGCTAAGTCTGCAGCTGATGTATGAGACTTTTCTTCAGCCATCCGACCTCATCCTCACTTCTCGCCCTCAAGCCACCACTCTTGAAAGCAACTTCTTTCAATTTTCAATCGTTAGGTCTTCTAACCCAATCTGCCTGATCCCATTTGCTGGGCTCCCACTTACTGGACAAAGGGACCCCGACCAAAGGGAGACCCTTTAGTTATATGCAGAATAAAACTCTACTTCTGCGATACATATTTTGAAGAATACTTCAGAACCCAAACTGCAATGTAGGGATACTTTTATTCGCCTGATTTAACTCTGGAATATAGGTATTCGCCACGTCCGTCTGAGGAAATTCACCATACGCGGTTGGCCTCTTAGAGGCAATAGGGCGGAAAGGAGAACGTTCAAAAAAACTTTGCAGCCTCTCCTTTTTCGCGCGTCACTTTGCACACGAAAACTCGCTCAAGCATTTATAGTCGTTGGCATATTTCCGCTTGGTACCGGGCATTGCGTGACCATGTCGAATTTAACTCGCGTGATCAAAAAGACACGGACCAAGAAAGATAGAGTTCTTTTTCGAGTTTTTCCTACACCCTTTAGACGACAAAAAACCCGCAACATAATAGTGCGGGTTTCAAACCTACTTACAGGCATATCAGTACTTTAAAAAGAACTGCCGACAAATTGAGCACACGCCATCGGCGGCTCAAATACATCGAAATATTTGATCATGTGAGAGCGCCTCAATCGTGCCCACACATCTATTCCTTTGATCCGCCTCCACCCTAAGGGGAAGAGCCTATCAAAGGAATACACAGTTGGATCTGCATCTCTTGCAAACCCAACTTAAACCAAAATTATGCAGATGCCGCAGACATTGCTTTAACGCGCTTTGCCAAACGTGACACTTTGCGTGACGCAGTGTTTTTGTGGAGCAAGCCTTTGTTGGCAGCCCGAACGATTTTCGGCTGAGCTGCTTTCAATGCTTCTTGAGCCACTTGCTGTTCGCCAGAAGCGATTGCTTCTTCGACCTTGCGGAGAGTGGAGCGCATGTTGGTCCGGCGTGCTTTGTTGACCAATGTGCGGCGTTCCATTTTGCGGACGGCTTTTTTAGCGGAAGTAGTATTCGCCATTGCTGTTTCCAGTGCTTTCCGGCGAGCCGCTCAAGGGCTGCTCAGCCTCAATCTTCTGTCATTTTATGAACTTATGCGAGAGCTCTTGAAGAGTCCTCAGGAGGCGGCGTTATATCGCTCCTATTTGGACTTGTCCACATGGAATCTGGCGAAATGAGTGGAATCTCTCTCCAGAAGCCCCAAGAACCGTAAAAACCTCAAAAAAGTCGGCGAAATGGGTCCAAATAGGGCCCAAGTGACTAAATTTTACCCAGTCCATTTTTGATGAAACAACCGGTCGCGGGCTCTACTGCCCCCCACCGATTGCCTCTCGATTTTGCGTTCATTTTACCGATTCTTGAAATTTGGCTCTCGCTTGTCGATAAAGGCGGCCATGCCTTCAGCTTGGTCTTCTGTCGCAAAGAGCGAATGAAAAACGCGGCGCTCAAAGCGGATGCCCTCACTTAAGGTGGTTTCGTACACGCGGTTGACGGCCTCTTTTGTCATGGCGGCCACGGGTTGCGATTTTTCTGCAATGGCATCTGCGGTCTTCAACGCTTCTTCCAAAAGACTATCAGTTGGCACAACACGGCTTACCAAGCCAGAACGCTCTGCTTCAGCCGCGTCCATCATCCGACCTGTCAGGCACATTTCCATGGCTTTGGACTTGCCCACAAA
>NVSO02000003.1 GCA_002401305.2 Rhodobiaceae bacterium
TCATACCAACGATGGGAGGTTTAAGATAATGACGCCACCTACACAGAAAAGTTCCTTAGAGTGATTTCCTATAAATTATTTAAGGATAACAACCAAATTTCTATGATGCGAAAATTTATAGAACTAAACTATGTAAAGCATGGACGTGGGCCAACCGTGATTGAAAGCGGCTACGAAGCTTAAGGATTATAGGCCAGATAGCGCAGGAGAAACCTTTCCCTTCGTGAACTTGTATCTCAATTTAAAGGTACAAAGTTTCTGGATACAGAGTTGCTAGAATACGAATGGCACCACTCTTACTTGAAAAGCCCGGCTCATAAGTACGGGCGTGCTACAGGCACACTTTTAGCAACCCCGTACGGATACCCCCACATCCGTTGACGGGGTTGCTTCGTTTTACACTCCTGATGAGATAGGCGACCGCACCTCTCATACCATCTTTATACAGATGTAAATCCCCCCGCCTATCTTGGAGGGGATTTTCATAACCGCGGCTAATTTTTCTAAAGGTACAATTGCACTTGAGGACGCCCATCTGAGGTTTTCTCCAAAGTCTTTCCAGTCACATCGACTTTACATGTCACCCGTTGGCGCATGTTGGAAAAACTCTCGAATATCACGACATCAACGGGCTCATCAAAGTGCAGGGTGAGCTGATAACGATTGGATCCAAGAGCCACCACGCCAAGCACTTCCGCCTCAAACTCTTGGGAAAGATACCGACCCTTTACATGATCACCCATCTCTACTGGGCATTCTGGCGGGCGGTTACCGATCGCGGCATGCAATACGTTCCAATCTTTGAAGCCGTATTGGTGAGAAATGATTTCAAGCGATTTACTGTGTGTCACGGCTTCGCCGTTCGACTCAAGCAGAGTGGCTCGAAGGCGTTTGGCTTGGTCTTTGATAATATCCAAGTTTGGAATTTTTGGTTTCTTCATCATCTTTGGCCTTACATAACTTGCATACGGAAGATGAATGGAGCTCGCATTGCCATCCGACCGCATGCTGAGCATGTTGAGGCGGAGAGAAGAAATCGATTTCACCGTGGCTTGCGCCCGCGAGCGGCAGGGATCGACACCCTTGATGGGTATATAGGAAGACGTACGGGCTCTGTCAACTGGCAACCGTGATTGTGAAGGCTCTCAAGGTTTAGGCGCTATGGGACAGGAGAGGCAGCGAGGAAACGCTCACCGCCTCCCTACCGCTCCATGGACCTCCGGGACAAGCCCGGAGATGACACATGAAGGGCTGGGAAACGATGAGAAAGGTTTTTGGTCTTTACCAGCTGCGATTAAGTTGCTGCGACGCCTTCTTCTCATTGCCCTGATAGAGTCTAAAGGCTTTGAACACACCCAGTTTGAGGTCTGGGTTTTTGCCCTTGCTCATGAGGATGATCTGGAGGCAGAACCAGCCTTGCTGACCCCAACCGTTCAATCCTTTGATCAGCATGAAAGGGCTTTTGGCGCTCAACCAACCGGGGCCGATGCGGAGGGTTTGTTCAAATGCCGGTGCTTGCGTTACTTCACCGCTTAACAATTTTTCAGAAATGGCTGGGTCCACACATAGCGGACGGCCGACACCGATCACATCAGTTTGGCCCGATGCAAGTGCTGCGTTCATGCCCTCCACTGTGCGGAAGCCACCGGTTACCATCAATGGCATTGTGGTCACGGCTCTGATGTCGCGGGCATACTCCAAGAAATAAGCTTCGCGGGCGATGGTGCTTTCCGAGCGTGTTTCTTTACGGTCTGGATTGATGTTGAGATCATCCATCCCGCCCATACGAGGCGCTTCGTAGGTACCGCCCGACACTTCGAGCAGGTCAATTTTTTCGTCATTCAACCATTTGGCAACTTGCAAGGAGTCTTCATGAGAGAAGCCACCCTTTTGGAAATCAGCTGAGTTGAGTTTGACCGATACTGGAAACTCTGGACCAACGGCTGCACGCACAGCTCTAACGGTTTCCAAGAGCAAGCGCGCCCGGTTTGCGAGCGAACCGCCCCACTCGTCTGTGCGATTGTTCACGTCGGGAGAGAGAAACTCAGAAATGAGATAGCCGTGCGCACCGTGCACTTGGACACCGGTGAAGCCGACTTCTTTACAGGTTTTGGCGGCAAAGGCGAAGCGCTGGATTACATCGAGAATGTCTTCGTTGCTCAGTTTACGTGGTTTGCCAAATTGACCGCCGGGCATGATCAAAGGAATTTCGGACGGACCAGCCGGTGTCTCATTTACAAGAGCGGGTGTTTGGCGACCTGCATGGGACAGCTGCGCCCAAATGTGGGTGCCGTCTTTCTTGCCGGCTTCTGCGAATGCACGCAGCGCGGACAGCGCTTCTGGTGACTGTGGGCTTTCGATGGCAACGTTGCCGGGGCGTTCCATATAACGCCGGTCCACTTGAATGTTGCCTGTCAGCAGCATACCCGTGCCGCCTGTTGCCCAGCGGGTATAGAGCGTGGCGTGAGACGGGGTCGCTTTATTCTCTGGATCTCCGAGACCCTCTGTCATTGCGCCCTTGGCAAGACGGTTTTTCAAGACAACGCCGCACGGCAGTTTTAACTCTTCAGATATGGTGACAGTCATTCATTTCCCTTTTGCGCCTCTTTAGAGAGACGTCTGATTTAGCTTTTCGCCTTTATGATCGGAGATATGGGCAAAGCGTTGGTGTTCTTCAATGTTAAGTTCGCAGTTTTCACTATCGAGAGCTGATTTGAAAGCTTTGATCCCTTTTTTGGCCACAACCTGTGGCAAGAAAGCTGAAGAGCAAGAGAACTCGAGAATTGATCAGACTATCCCCAGCCCTCTTTCTCAGGACCATTGCCGCCCATAGGCTAGCATGGCTACAATTCGGTTGATTCGCGGGTTGGCCCCTTTGCCAGCCTTTAAGCGTTTACACCTCGCCTTTTACGAATTTGCACATACGAGTTTGTCCCCATGACCGCTTCTAAAAAAACCACTGCTCAAAAATCAACCAAAACCTCCGCTGGTTCGGGCGGGGCTGATTTGTTTGGAAGCGATCCAGCGCCACAAAAAGCGTCGGCGGGGAAAGCTAAAGCCAAGCCTGCTGCCTCTAAACCGGCCGCAACCAAAGCGCCGGCCAAAAAACGAGCCACTGAGGATTATTCAGCCAAAGATATTGAGGTGCTGGAAGGTTTGGAGCCCGTGCGGCGGCGTCCCGGCATGTATATTGGCGGCACAGATGAGCGGTCCCTGCATCACTTGTTTGCCGAAGTGCTCGACAACTCGATGGATGAAGCGGTCGCTGGCCACGCCAGCTGGATCACAGTGCATTTGTCGGCCGATGGCTCGTTGACCGTCGGCGACAATGGTCGCGGCATTCCGATTGACCAACATCCCAAATACAAAGACCAGTCTGCACTGGAGGTCATTATGACCACGCTGCATGCGGGCGGTAAATTTGGCGGCGACGCCTATGAAACCAGCGGTGGGCTGCACGGTGTGGGGATTTCCGTCGTCAACGCCTTGTCCCAATGGTTGGTGGTTGAAGTTGCTAAAGACCAAAACCTGTATGAAATGCGGTTTGAGCGCGGTCATGCAATCGGCAAACTGCAGGATAAGGGACCGATTAAAAACCGCCGGGGGACTTCTGTGAGTTTCCTCCCAGACCATCAGATTTTTGGGAATAGCCTGCGCTTTAAACCAGCGCGCTTGTACAAAATGGCCCGGTCAAAAGCCTATCTATTTGGCGGCGTTGAAATTCGCTGGTCTTGCGACCCTTCTCTTTTGGACGGCAAAGATGCTACGCCAGAAAAAGAGACAATCCGCTTCCCCAATGGTTTGATCGATTTTCTAGAGGCAGCAACCAAAGGCTTGCCTACCGTGACCAATGAGCCGTTCACGGGCAAAGTAAAACGCAATGGCACACACGGCGGCATTGAATGGGCCATTACGTGGTTTGGCGGAGCGGACGGCTTTACCAATTCCTATTGTAATACTATTCACACGCCTGAGGGGGGCACCCACGTTGCGGGTCTGCGCTCCGCTCTGAACAAGGGCATCAAGGCCTACGGCGACATGACTGGCAACAAGAAGGCATCTCAAATTACAGCCGATGATATTATCGGATCTGCGGGCGCCATGCTCTCTGTGTTCATTCGTGAGCCTGAATTTGTTGGGCAAACCAAAGACCGGCTTTCGACAATAGAAGCCAGTCGATTGGTGGAAAATGCCATTCGGGATCACTTTGACCATTGGTTGAGTGCGCGGCCGCAACAGGCGAATAAATTACTCGACTGGGTGATTGATCGTTCTGACGACCGGCTACGGCGCAAACAGGAAAAAGAAGTCAATCGTAAGTCGGCAACCCGCAAATTGCGGCTACCGGGCAAGCTTGCCGATTGCAGCCAGTCTGGTGCTGTTGGCTCTGAGCTCTTCATCGTGGAAGGCGACAGTGCGGGCGGTTCTGCCAAACAAGCCCGCGAGCGTAAATCACAAGCGGTTCTGCCATTGCGCGGCAAAATCCTCAATGTCGCCAATGCAACATCTGCTAAGATGGCTGCAAACCAGCAGATCGGCGATTTGACGCTGGCTCTGGGCGTGGGCACTGGCAAAAACTATCTAGATTCTGATCTGCGGTACGAGAAGGTCATCATCATGACTGATGCTGATGTCGACGGAGCCCACATCGCCTCCTTGCTCATCACTTTCTTCTATCAGAAGATGCCTGAGATGATCCTTCAAGGGCATTTGTATTTGGCGGTTCCCCCGCTCTACAAGCTCGCACAGGGCGGCACCACGTTGTATGCGCGCGATGATGCCCACAAAGATGAATTGATGGAGACCGGGTTTAAAGGCCGAGGGAAAATTGATATCAGCCGCTTTAAGGGGCTGGGCGAAATGCTCCCGGCTCAACTTAAAGTCCCCACGATGAACCGAAAAACGCGGACGCTGCTCAAAGTTGTTCTTCCATTGGAAGAGCGGGAAGAGACTGAGAAGAGCGTCTCGGACCTCATGGGTAACAAACCGGAACTCCGGTTTCAGTTCATTCAAGAACGCGCTGCCTTTGCAAAAGACCTCGACATTTAGGGGCCGTCATAGCGCTCATTTTTGAATCGCCAAGAATAGTTTTCACCACCTTTACACACCCCATTTGGTGCCAAGTGTGGCCTTAACAACGCTTTTTGCCGTCAAATGGCTTGTTTTGACGCCGAAAGCCGCGTGTTTCCGTGCAATTTATTGACTTTCCGATGCAATTACTTATCGTGCCGGAAACTTGGTGAAGTTACGGCGCTCGTGTGCGCTACTTCTATTGAGAATGACCCGTTCATTTGGGCCTTCCGAGCAACCCGCCCCGTTCACGCAGTTTGGGTTATCTGAACTGCGTAGCGATATGGCAGAGAATAAGCAGTAGACCTCATACATGACTTTTGACGAACTTGGGCTTGGCCCGAAAGTACTGAAAGCTGTCAGTGATTCTGGCTATGAAACACCCACTCCTATTCAGGCGGAGGCCATTCCGCATGTGCTCCAAGGTAAAGATGTCCTAGGGATCGCGCAAACCGGAACGGGCAAAACTGCTTCGTTTACCCTGCCGATGATCGAACTTCTCTCCCGTGGCCGTGCCCGTGCGCGCATGCCACGTTCTTTGATCCTTGAGCCCACACGTGAACTGGCTGCTCAGGTTGCAGAGAATTTTGAGCTTTACGGTAAGAACCACAAATTGAGCATGGCTCTTTTGATTGGTGGCGTTTCATTTTCTGAGCAAGAAAAGAAACCGGACCGGGGCGTAGACGTTTTGATCGCAACACCAGGCCGTCTTCTTGATCATTTTGAACGCGGCAAAGTAATGTTGTCCGGCGTCCAAGTGTTTGTTGTGGATGAAGCGGACCGTATGCTTGATATGGGCTTCATTCCTGATATTGAGCGTATTTGCAAAACACTGCCCTTCACGCGTCAAACGCTGTTTTTCTCTGCGACGATGCCGCCTGAAATCCAACGTATTACAGACACGTTCCTCCACAATCCTGTGCGGATTGAAACCGAACGCGCCTCGACCACAGCTCCAACTGTGACGCAAAGCCTTCTGCATGTGCAAAAGGAAGATAAGCGCGACGTTCTGCGCGACTTGCTTGTCTCCGAAAAAGTTAAAAACGGGATTATTTTCTGCAACCGTAAGCGCGACATTGGGGTGCTTGAGCGCTCCCTTAAGAAGCACGGTTTTGCAGCGGGCTGTTTGCACGGCGACCTTGACCAGCATATTCGGATGGAAACTTTGTCCGCATTCCGCAACGGGGAGATTAAACTCCTGGTTGCCAGTGACGTTGCGGCCCGTGGCCTCGACATTCCTGATGTAAGCCATGTTTTTAACTTTGATGTGCCAACACATGCTGAAGATTACGTCCACCGGATTGGACGCACAGGACGTGCTGGCCGCAAAGGCACCGCCTTCATGCTCGTCACGAAATCTGAGAAAAAGTACCTCGATGGCATTGAAAAGCTTATTGGTAATGCAATCCCGTTGAAGGGTGCAACCGCACCTACTGACGGGGACGCTTCGACTGCGGGTTCAGAGAAAACACCTCCCGCAAAAGCGGCCACCAGTGAGCCATCCGATACGGCTGAAAAACCAGCCACAGCGGAAGTTGTCGCTCCTGCAGAAGCAAAAGAAAATGCGCCGGCAAGACCACGTCGCCGCCGCAGCCGTAAATCCGCAGAGACGAAAACAGCTGATGCAAAAGCCGCTGTTGCCACAGAATCGGTTGCCACAGAAGCTGACAAGCCGAACGCAGAGGCTGACAAAGTAGTGGCAGCTAAAGCCGACGCCCCTGTTGAGGCTGCGCCGAATCCTGTTGCCGCGGAAAAAACTGCTAAACCTGCCGAAAAGCCGCGCCGCTCTCGTGGCCGGGGCCGTGACCGTGACGACAAACCAGTACTGGGTATGGGCGATCACGTTCCTGCGTTCTTGATGCAGCCGATCCGCAACCCATCTAGCGCACCGGAAAGTGCGAATGAAGATGATGAGCTCAAAGAGAGCGCATAGGCTTTCCGAGCGTTCCAAATGATCCGTTAGAATAAATAAGGGGCGATGTTTTAAACATCGCCCCTTATTTATGCGTCAAAATCTGATTTATTTCAGCAAGCCGACCATCTGGCCCGCTTGCTGAAACGAATGACCTATCGCTTGATTTGACCCTTGATCCGTTTCGCGGTTGATTTACCGAACGGTGGACGGAACAACTCTGCTACGAAACTGGCTTTGGCTTGAGTGAAGACAGCCTTTGCATGGCTGAAGTTTTTAAAGCCATCATGCCCGTGATACGCACCCATGCCTGCAGGACCAACGCCGCCAAATGGCAGATCTTCCTGGGTAATGTGCATGATCACATCATTCACAGTCACGCCACCTGAGGTCGTATTCGTGACAACATGGTTTTCTTCCGCGCTGTCCGTCCCGAAGTAATAAAGACCCAATGGACGATCATGCTGGTTCACATAATCAATGGTATCTTGCACTTTGCTGTAGGTTTTCACCGGCAACAAGGGGCCGAAGATCTCTTCTTGCATGATCTTCATATCATCCGTCGCATTGAGCACCAAGGTTGGTGGGATTTTGCGGTGTGGCTGTTGGGAAAAATCATCGTCTGACGGATTGATTTCAACAATCTCCGCCCCTTTTTCACGCGCATCATCAATGTAAGAATTCAAGCGATCATAATGACGTTGATTGACGATGGAGGTGTAGTCGCTGTTGTCCTTGAGTGTTGGGTACATGATTGCGACAGACTTTTTCGCCTCTTCAACAAATGAGTCTACCTTGCCTTCTGGTACCATCACGTAATCTGGTGCCAAGCAAATCTGACCAGCGTTCAATGTTTTACCATTCATGATCTTGGCAGCCGCGTCAGCCATATCAGCTGAATCTGAAACGATGACA
>NVSO02000030.1 GCA_002401305.2 Rhodobiaceae bacterium
CGCGTTCGAACACCTGGCAGATCAGGTGGCGGCCGATGGCATCACCCATGTCGACGGCGCCGTCGTCGGTGACGCCACGTATTTCTCTGGACCGGATCTGGGGCCTGAGTGGAATCCCCGTGATCTCAACGAATGGTTCGCGGCCGCCGCGCCCTCACTCTCCTTCAACGAAAATATGGTCACGCTGCAAATTCTTCCGGCAGCGCAAAGCGCAAATGGCCAGCGGCATCGGCGCGACGACGCATTTCACCCAGAAGCTCTTCCCAGTCTTCGCGTGGCAAGCCCTGATTGTCCCAATCCGTGCGTGCATGTTCACGGCGATGGTCAAAGAAACGATTATTGTCGTCTTGCTCCTGAAGGGGTTTAATTTCCTTATCGATAAAGTCGTCCAAGATCACCAAATAATCTCTGATATCCTGTGGAATGTCGAAATTCATAATGCCTCCAATAAATTTTGATGGCCAAACTATAGACCTCCAAACCCGCACGAAAAGCCCATTTTTTCCCTCGTTCGGCGCTGCCGTAGGGGCCCCCTAGGCTAATATCCAAATATAATTTTACGCAGCGCCAAAACTCACCTTTCAGCCAATAAGACCAGCCGCCTCGACCCGCATATAGGCCTCCCCTCAGACCGGGACATTTGGGGTAAGCGAAGCGCAGACCCCCTTAAAGTGTTAATTTTAGTAAAAATTGGTTCAAATGATTAACAAAACATCTGCCTAAATAGCCACTGAACCACAACATCTAGCCGTGAACAGAACGCGAAAACGGCCATGGTAGCGATTCGGACCTGATTCGTTTCCCCATTGGTCTCAATTGTTAACAACCTAAACGTTAACGCATGTGGACAAGTCCCAAACTCACCCAACCTGCCTCATTTGGGTCCCTGAGATATACACGGGCATCTAATTTCAGGTGCCGTCAGACTTTCACTTGCGCGTAATCACATTTGCCCCGATTGTCCCTCCCCATGAGTGTTCCCCAATCCCCCCATCCAGCCCTGCGTCGCCGTGCCCCCTCTCCCTCAGGAGAAGGCAGTCGGGTGACCGCTGTATTGGGGCCAACCAATACCGGCAAAACGCACCTAGCCGTTGAACGGATGCTGGGCTACCAATCAGGCATCATGGGGCTCCCCTTGCGCCTATTGGCCCGGGAAGTTTACGACCGCATCTGCAAACGGGTGAATGCCCGCGACGTAGCCCTCATTACCGGAGAGGAAAAAATCCTCCCTCCCCATGCGCGCTATTTCATCTGCACCGTCGAATCCATGCCGATGGATCGCACAGTTGAATTTGTGGCCATCGACGAAATCCAATTAGCCGCAGACCGCGACCGGGGACATATCTTCACCACTAGGCTGCTCCATGCGCGCGGGGAATACGAAACAATGTTGTTGGGCGCCGATAGTGCCCGCCCCCTTATCCGCAAATTATTGCCAGACGCCGAAATTGAAACCCGCCCCCGCTTTTCTCAACTCACATGGGCAGGGTCCAAAAAACTCACCCGCCTGCCACGCCGCACTGCCATTGTCGCCTTCTCAACCGACCAAGTTTACGCGATCGCCGAGCTGGTCCGGCGCCAACGCGGAGGGGCAGCGGTTGTCATGGGCGCCCTTTCCCCGCGCACCCGCAACGCCCAAGTCGAGCTTTATCAAAACGGCGACGTGGACTTCCTCATTGCAACCGACGCCATCGGCATGGGGCTCAACATGGATGTGGATCATGTTGCTTTTGCCCAAACCTCCAAATTTGACGGAAAAGTCCACCGTCCCTTACACGCCAATGAGCTTGCCCAAATTGCAGGACGCGCAGGGCGCTACCAAAACAACGGCACCTTCGGTGTAACGGGAGAAGCCAGCCCTTTAGACCCCGAGACACTGGACAGAATTGAACAACACCACTTCGATTTTGAACGGGTGTTTATGTGGCGCAACCCCAACCCAACCTTTGCCAACATCGATGCCCTCATTCGGTCGCTAGACACCCCCGCCTCCCAGAAAGGCCTCACCCGCGTGCCCACGGCCACCGACCAAGAAGCCCTCCTCATTATGAGTAGAGAGGAGGACATAAAACGCCTCGCGGCAGGCCCGGCAGCGGTGAAACAGCTTTGGGAAGTGGCACAAATACCAGATTTTCAGAAAATCATGATCGGTGATCATGCTAGTTTGCTGATGAAGATTTACATTTATCTCATGTCTTCCCAAGGTCACATCCCTGAAGATTGGATTGCAAATCAGGTAAAAAGACTGGACCGAACCGAAGGCGACATTGATACATTATCAGCAAGAATCGCGCATACTCGCACTTGGACGTATATTTCGCACCGTTCAGGCTGGTTAAATGATCATAAGTATTGGCAGGAGCGCACGCGCGCGCTAGAGGATAAGCTGTCAGATGCGCTTCACGAGCGATTGACCCAACGATTTATAGATCGGCGGACATCTGTGCTATTGAAGCGACTGAGACAGAACGAGGAACTAATGACGGCAATAAATGAAAACGGGGAAGTCCTCGTTGAAGGTGAATTCGCAGGTAAACTAAACGGTTTCACCTTCGTGATCGATCAAAGCGCTGACGGCATCCACGGCAAAGCCATTAAAGCTGCATCTCTCAAAGCACTCACGAGCGAAATTATCGCCCGCGCAGATCGTTTGAGTGCGTGCGATAATGCAGCCATCACACTCTCCGACACAGGCCACGTGGTTTGGGAAGAGACGCAGATCGCGCGTCTGGGCAAAGGCGACACCGCCTTAAAACCTCGCTTGGAAATCATTGCCGGTGAGCAACTCACTGGCCCCCACCGCGAAAAAGTTGTTGCCCGCCTCGAAACTTGGTTGTCCCAACATATCGAAGAGACGCTAAAGCCTCTGATGATTTTGAGTGAAGCCAACGATGTTGCAGGGCTCGCCCGCGGCGTGGCTTTCCAATTGGTTGAAAATCTTGGCCATATGAAGCGCCAAGACATTGCCGAAGACATTAAGCAACTTGACCAAACCGCACGTGGCCAATTGCGCAAACACGGTGTTCGCTTCGGGGCTTACTCAATCTTTATGCCCTTGTTGCTCAAGCCTGCACCTGCTCGCTTGCTGCTCACCCTATGGGCCTTGACCCGCGACACAGGTGACAACAGCCCATTTGCTGATTTCCCAGCCGCACCATCTGCTGGCCTGACGTCGGTCTCTGCTGAACAAGCACCCGTTGGCTTCTATGATGCCCTCGGTTTCCGCGTATGCGGCACCCGAGCTGTGCGCATCGACATGCTGGAACGATTGGCAGACCTAATCCGCCCCATCATTTCAGATCGCAAATTAAAAGGTGCCTTCGCAATCACGCCCGACATGATGTCGCTCGTTGGTTGTTCCGGTGAAGAATTCGCAGGCCTCCTCAAAGGCCTCGACTATCGCCCAAGCACCGAAAGTGTCTCTAAAGCCGCGCACACAGCTCTGACCATGCAACCTGAGCTCAAAAAAGCCGCTGAAGAAGCCGCAGCAACGGCCTCCGCAGCGACTGAAGAGCAGCCTGTTGCCACACCAGAAGCGACCGCTGACGAAGCCTCAGACGAAACAACGCAAGCTGCTCCTGTTGAAGCGGCCTCTGTTGAAGCTGCAACACCAACGGTAGAGGCAACAGCTGAAACCCAAAGCACTGACACCCAAGTTACTGACGACCAAAGCCCTGCAGAAGCCGAGACCAAAGTAGTCGACGCCACAGCCGCGCCAGAAGTTGAAATGTTTGAAGCCGAAGTGTGGCGTCCGTCCCGCCGTCGCCACGGCGCGCCAGTCAGAAACAACAACCGCCGCCCTGCAAATGACACCACGTCCCAAAAAGCAGATGCGAAATCGGACCATAAACCCCGTAAAGGCGGCAAAAAGCCTCCTCGCAAGGGCTCGCGCGAACCAAAACCAGCCATGTCAGCCAGCCCGCGCAAGGCAGAAAAAGCAATGGACCCAGATTCTCCATTCGCAGCCTTGATGGCCCTGAAAAATAAAAAATGAGGACAAAAGCGGCCAATCCCAGTGCGCAACCAACTAACACGCACCCAAATGGCCCCGGTCTCCGCTTAGACCGATGGCTGTGGTATGGCCGCTTCCTCAAAAGCCGGAGCCTCGCTGCAAAGCTGGTCGAGACCGGTCGCATTCGGGTAAATGGTGAAAAGATCACCAAAGCCAGCCGTCTTGTGCGGAAAAATGACGTCCTAACCTTTCCGTTAGGCGATCATATTCGTGTGATAAAAATAATTGAGCTGGGCACCCGCCGGGGCCCCGCCGCCGAAGCCCAAGAGCTTTATGAAGACCTAGAGCCGCCCCAAAAGGCCACGGCTGAGGAAAAAGCGGCTGAAAAGCTCAAAAATGCAGGGGTTTTAAAACGGGATCCGGGCCAAGGGCGGCCCACAAAACGCGATCGTCGCAAGCTCGACACCCACAGAGATGCGTCAAATCAGTAGCGCGGCATAAAACCCACAAAAATCTTGTAGTTGATTATATTCCCGTCTCACACTATGTAAAACCCATGTTAAATCGTATCAAAAGTCTTTTCGCAGGCCCCCAAGCAGACGCGCCCGCTCTGCCTGAGGATGGCCGCCTCGCCGCTGCCGCCCTTCTCGTACGTGCTGCCCGCATGGATGAGCAATATGATGCATCTGAAATCACAGCCATTTCAGAGTGTCTCCACCGGCATTTTGAATTATCTGCGGAAGAATTAGCCACCTTACTGGCCGACGCAGAAGCCGCGGAGACCGAGGCAACAGACCTTTTCAGATGGACAAGTAAATTTGCGGACAGCAATGACCATGCAGCCCGTGTGGAGTTGATAGAGATGCTCTGGGAAGTTGTCTATGCCGATGGTATACTCAGCGATTATGAAGCAAACCTATTGCGGCGTGTGGCAGGCCTGATATACGTTCCCGACCGCGAGGCAGGTGA
>NVSO02000031.1 GCA_002401305.2 Rhodobiaceae bacterium
CAGACCGATGAGCAAGGGACCCACCACGGTGGCGCCCCCAAGCTCTTGCAGCATTTTGGTGGAAATGGACGCTGAGTGAATAGCGGGCATGATCAACACATTGGCTGTGTCTGTTAAACGACAGAAGGGGTAATGCGCCATCTGTGTTTTGTTCAACGCAACGTCAGCTGCCATCTCGCCGTCATATTCAAAGTCCACGCCGCGCGCATCCAGAATTTCGACCGCTGAACGACATTGTGTGGAGCGCTCTCCAACCGGGTGACCGAACGTGGAATAAGCCAGCAAAGCAACCCGGGGTTCGTAACCCAAGCGGCGGGCAATACCGGCGGACTGCTCTGCAATATCGGCAAGCTCTTCAGAGTTTGGCATGTCATGCACATTGGTATCAGCCACGAGCACGGTGCGTCCCTTAGAGATGATCATCGACATGCCCATAACCCGACGGTTAGGAAGCGGGTCGATCACCCGGCGCACTTCTGAAAGCACAACAGAGTAATTGCGTGTCGCCCCGGTGACCATTGCATCGGCATCGCCGAACTCAACCATGCAGGAGCCAAAGATGTTGCGATCATTATTGACCATGCGCACACAGTCGCGAAGCAAATAACCACGCCGTTGCAGCTTCTCAAACAAGAAGTCAGCATATTCAGCACCCTTATCGGACAAGCGTGAATTGATGATCTCCAAGTCTGTATTGGCATCAAGCCCGATATCATCCAAGGTCTTGCGGATAGTTTCTTCACGCCCGATCAATATCGGTGTGCCAAGCCCCATCTCGCGGAAGGACAAGGCGGCCCGGATCACGCGCTCATCTTCACCCTCAGCAAAGACAACCCGTTTAGGATCACGCTTCACATGCTCCGTGATGACTTGCAATGTGGACGCCGCTGGGTCGAGACGCGCAAAGAGTTGGTTTTTATACGCATCCATATCCACGATCGGCATGCGGGCAACGCCGCTATCCATCGCAGCTTTAGCAACGGCTGCCGGGATCTCACGAATAAGACGGGGATCAAAGGGCACGGGAATAATATATTGCGGACCAAAGCGTGGACGCTCACCTTGGTAGGCAGCGGCCACTTCATCGGGCACATCTGCACGCGCAAGTTCGGCCAAGGCATTGGCCGCCGCAATTTTCATCTCTTCATTGATGGTGGTGGCCCGCACATCGAGTGCACCCCGGAAGATGTAAGGAAAGCCCAGCACATTATTGACTTGGTTGGGAAAATCCGAGCGGCCTGTTGCCATAATTGCATCGTCGCGCACAGCCGCCACTTCTTCAGGCAGAATTTCTGGATCAGGGTTAGCCATCGCAAAAATGATCGGCTTGGGCGCCATTGATTTGACCATCTCAGGGGTCAGAGCGCCTTGAACGGAGAGGCCCAAGAAGACATCGCAGCCATCCACAGCTTCAGCCAAGGTGCGCGCATCGGTTTTAACTGCATGAGCAGATTTCCACTGGTTCATGCCAACCGGGCGACCTTCGTAGATCACGCCCTTGGTGTCGCACAGCAAAGCATTTTCGTGGGGTAAGCCCATCGCCTTAATAAGCTCAAGACAGGCAATACCTGCTGAGCCCGCGCCGTTTACCACAAGCTTGGTGTCTTTAATATCGCGCCCCGTTAGGTGCAGCGCATTAAGCAGGGCCGCCGCTGTAATAATGGCGGTGCCGTGTTGGTCGTCGTGGAACACGGGAATGTCCATTAATTCGCGTAGCCGCGCTTCAATGATAAAACAGTCCGGTGCTTTGATATCTTCTAGATTGATGCCGCCAAAAGAGGGGCCCAAATAGCGCACGCAATTGATAACCTCATCGACATCTTCAGTCTCGAGTTCAAGGTCAATCGCATCCACATCAGCAAAGCGTTTAAACAAAACCGCCTTACCTTCCATCACGGGCTTAGAGGCAAGCGGCCCCAAATTACCCAGACCTAGAATAGCGGTACCATTTGAAATCACTGCAACCATGTTGCCGCGTGCCGTATAGTCGAACACGCAGTCAGGGTTTTCAGCAATAGCGCGTACCGGAGCAGCGACGCCCGGACTATAGGCGAGTGACAAATCACGTTGGGTCGCCATCGGCTTTGTCGCTTCAATAGCGATTTTACCGGGCTTGCCTTCGGAGTGGAAACGAAGCGCTTCTTCGTCGGAGAATTGATTTTTATTTCTTGTCATGGCTATTTCACGCAATAAATGAATACATTTGAGCGCGTGTCTTACCGCATATTGCGCAAGCTGGCCACCCCTGAAAACCAAAAAGTCTCATATTTGAGCCATTTTTGGCGCTATATAGGCCCAAATAGGCCAAAATTCACCAAATCCGCAGAGGCTTTCTCAAAATTTGAGCGATAGGCCCCCATGAACCCGCTCTTCCGCCCCGTGGTTCAAGCCAGAGCTCGCCCCGCCGGTGCTGCCCAAAGTGTCTTGGATCTCATACCCCAATGTCATTTCCAGGGCCTTGGTAATGGTCACCTTGGTCCCGATCTCAGCTTTACCCTTTAGGTCCGCTGTAAGGCTGTCGGTCCCCAGAAAACCACCCTCCTCACCTGCCCCGTCAATATCAACGCCCGCGCCGACATAAGGTCTCACGACAATTTCATCATCGGAAAATCGCTGCGGGGCAAGATCAATCCGGACAGAAGAGGCTAGGAAATCGTTTCTGTTTGATGCCCCAGCGCGTGGTTCGGCAATTTCGCCGGGAGATAAAGGCCCTGAAGGCTCAAGAGCCGCGTGGTCTAAAGTCAGGTCAAGCGGCGGTCGCGCCAGTTCTGCTCCGCTCAAAAATCCATCCGGCAAGGCTGTCATGCCCGCGTCATCCCCATTGTTGGACACTGCAGGCATGTCCGGTGAAGGGTCTCCTCTGAAGGCCACATACAGAGAGCCGACCAAAATAAGAGTGGCCCCACTCAACAGGGCAATCGAAGAAGGAGAAAGACGAAGCATGATAATCCTTGCAATACGCGCTTAAAACCCAGCTTTAAGATCTGCATTTGATCAATAGGCGGGAACTTAAGGGCCAAATGCGGTAAAAAGAAGGAGTGCCTTGCATCCAAGCGTTCAGCTTTCTGTGGGCAAATCGTTTTGCACCGTGGCCTCAAACCCCCTGGGTCTGCTAGCTTAGCGCCCATGTCAAAAGCCGCTTCAAATAGCCAGACCTCCGTGTCTTCAAAATCCGCCTCCGATAAATTGGCCGCCGTCACACCGATGATGGTGCAATTTATGGAGATCAAACAAGCAAATCCGGGGTCATTGCTCTTTTACCGGATGGGCGATTTCTATGAAATGTTCTTCGATGATGCGGTGACAGCGGCTGCCGCTCTTGACATAACGCTTACGAAACGAGGTAAGCATTTGGGGGAGGATATCCCCATGTGCGGGGTGCCAGTGCATTCGGCTGATGCCTATTTAGAGCGCTTGATCCGCCAAGGCCACCGGGTCGCGGTGTGTGAGCAAACCGAAAGCCCCATTGAAGCCAAAAAGCGCGGCCCTAAATCTGTCGTGCGCCGCGAAGTTGTCCGTCTGGTAACGCCGGGCACGTTGACCGAAGACACCCTGCTTGATGCCCGCCAGCACAATTATTTGGCCGCCCTCGCCCGCATCGGTGCCAGCTCAAAACTGGGCCTGTCGTGGGCTGATGTGTCCACCGGAGATTTCTATGTTTGCGAATTGGAAGCCAATGCCTTAGGCGCAGAACTGGCTCGCTTGCGTCCCGGTGAATTGCTTGTGGCGGAGAACCTAGCTCAAGAAGATCTGGTGCAACATGCTTTGGGAGGCCGTGAAGGGGTTATTACACCTCTGCAAGCCTCTCAATTTGATAGCGCGCGCGCCGAACGCCGTCTTAAAGACATGCTCAATGTCGCAGCCCTTGATGCGTATGGCACTTTTTCACGGGTGGAATTGGCCGCAGCTGGCGCGCTGGTCGACTACTTGGAGCTGACCCAAGTCGGCCGTATGCCCGTGATGAAGGCCCCAAAACAAATTCGTTCCGGAACCGCAATGGCGATGGACGCTGCAACCCGCGCCAATTTGGAACTGACCCGAACGATGTCGGGTGACACAAAGGGCGCGCTGTTAGCCACATTAGACCGCACGGTAACGGGCCCCGGCGCGCGCGTTCTGGCGGAGCGCCTCAACGCCCCGCTCACCCAAGTAAGTCAAATCCATCGCCGCCAAGAAGCCCTTGCCTGTCTGTTGGAAGACATACATCTGCGCGCAGACCTACGCATCGCTCTCAAAGCGGTGCCAGATATGGCCCGCGCCTTGTCGCGTTTGTCTTTGGGGCGCGGTGGGCCGCGAGATTTGGCGGCCATGAAAGATGGCCTACATGCCGCTCATCATATTGCCACGCGCATCGGCCAAGTTTTGAGCGGACCGACGGGCGAGCACGCCAGCGTCCTGGACTTGCCCGAAGAACTCCAGATCATTCATGAGGCAATAGACAACACAGCCGCTGGTCTGGTGGATCTGCTTCTCAATGCGTTGAGCGCCGACCTGCCCCTGCTTGCTCGTGACGGCGGCTTTATCGCCAAGGGATATAACCCCCCGCTCGATGAGTGCCGCGCCTTGCGAGACCAAAGCCGTCAAATAGTGGCGGGGTTGCAAATAAAATACGCCGAAGAAACCGGCATCACAGCGCTTAAAGTGAAGCACAATAATGTGCTGGGCTATCACATCGATGTGCCTGAGCGTCACGCCGCCAAATTACTGGCCGAACCATTTTCTGAGAGCTACATCCACCGTCAAAGCTTGGCCAGTTCCGTACGCTTTACCACCGTGGAATTGTCAGAGCTTGCGACCCGTATTGCCGAAGCTGGCGGGCGCGCCCTAGCCCTCGAACAAGACCTCTTTGATCATCTCGTAAGCGAAACAATGAAGCAAGTTTCTGCTATTTCTGCAGCGGCAGACGCACTGGCGCAACTAGATGTCACCGCAGCTCTTGCCGAATTAGCTCAAGAAAAACGCTACAGCCGCCCTAAAGTCGATGGCACCCTTGCTTTTGAAATTCAGGCGGGACGTCACCCCGTTGTTGAGGCTGCCTTGGAGGCGGCAGGCCAAGGCCCCTTTGTCGCCAATGCCTGTGATTTATCGGCAGATAAAGGCTCCAATCACCGCCTTTGGTTGCTCACCGGCCCCAACATGGCTGGTAAATCAACCTTTTTGCGCCAAAACGCCCTCATCGCCATCATGGCGCAAATGGGGTCCTATGTGCCCGCTGGTTACGCCCATATCGGCGTTGTCGATCAGCTTTTCTCTCGGGTTGGTGCGGCAGATGATCTAGCGCGGGGCCGTTCCACCTTCATGGTTGAAATGGTGGAAACCGCGGCCATTCTCAATCAGGCAAGCCCTCACTCTCTGGTCATTCTGGATGAAATTGGGCGGGGAACCGCGACATTTGACGGTCTGTCCATCGCGTGGGCCGCCGTCGAACATCTACATGAGGTCAACGCTTGCCGGTCATTGTTTGCCACCCACTACCATGAGCTGACAAGCCTTACCCAAAAGCTGCCCCATCTGGCCAATGCCACCATGAAGGTCAAAGAATGGGAGGGGAACGTCATTTTCCTCCACGAAGTCGCCCCCGGTGCCGCAGACCGCTCCTACGGCATTCAAGTCGCTAAGTTGGCGGGTCTGCCGGAAACTGTCATCGAACGCGCCCATGAAGTGCTGGCCGCATTGGAGTCTGGAGACGAGGGCACACGCACTAAGGCAATTATCGATGACCTGCCTCTTTTCTCCCTGAGCCAAGCGCAAGCCAGCGCCAAGGATTCGCCCGCAGCGAAGTCTGCGGCCCTTCAAAGTGCGTTGCGCGACGCGATGGACGAGATTGACCCCGACAGTTTGACGCCGCGTGAGGCGCTAGA
>NVSO02000032.1 GCA_002401305.2 Rhodobiaceae bacterium
TTGAAGCGGGAAGATGGCTCCTATCTCATCGACGGCGTTGTGTCGGTAGAAGAGATCCGGCGCCTTTTGAAATTGAAAAATCTACCGGGCCATAATTCCGGTGAGATCAATACATTGGCGGGGGTGATGCTTCATTCCTTCGACCGCCTGCCCAATGAGGGCGACTACTTTGCATGGAATGGCTACCGCTTCGAAGTGATCGATATGGATGGCCCTCGCATCGACAAAGTGATGGTTGTGCCCGCACAGAACCTGCCAATTGGTGCGTTCTTGGGTGGGGCAGAAACAGGTCGTGCGGCTGAATAGGCCAGAGTTGATTAGACAATTTTTCCCGGATTAAGCAGGCCGTCAGGATCAAGCGCCTGCTTGAGCGCGCGCATCATGTCCATTTCCACCGGTGACTTGATCTGCGCCAGCTCGTCGCGCTTAAGCTGCCCAATGCCATGTTCTGCACTAATAGAGCCGTTCAGCGATAACGCAATCGCATGCACGATCTCATTAAATTCGCCCCACAATGCCAAATAATCTTGGGTGTCCATGTCAATCGGCTGGCTTAGATTAAAGTGCACATTACCGTCGCCAATATGCCCAAAGGGAACGGGACGAATGCCAGGCAGGCGCTCTTCCACGGCGAGTGTGGCACGTTCGATAAAATCACCCATGGCCGACACTGGAACAGATATGTCATGCTTGATGCTCCCACCCTCGCGCCTCTGCACGTCTGACAGGCTTTCCCTCAAGGCCCAAAAGTCCGCACGCTGAGTGTCTGACTGCGCCACGACCCCATCAAGAATAAGACCCTGTTCAATGCCGTGAGATAGAACAGTGCTGAGCAAATCATCGAGCCCTTCTTGCGTGCCCCCAGACGAAAGCTCAATCAGAACATACCAATCATACGCCTCGGTAAGCGGATCGCGCGCGCCGTCTAAATGGCGGGTCACAAATTCAAGGCCAATGCGCGGTACCAATTCAAATGCTGTGACTTGTCCGCCCGACGCCGCCTCGGCATGTCGCAACAAATGTACAGCCGCCTCAACGGTCGGCACAGCCACAAAGCCGGTGGCTTGGGCTTTTGGCAGGGGGAATAATTTGAGTGTGGCGGCAGTGATAATGCCAAGCGTGCCCTCTGATCCCAAAAATAACTGCTTGAGGTCGTAGCCCGTATTGTCTTTGCGCAAACCTCCAAGGCTCGACCATATCTCACCTGATGCAAGCACAACTTCAAGGCCCAGTACCAAGTCCCGTGCATTGCCGTAGCGCAGCACCTGCGTGCCCCCCGCGTTGGACGCGAGGTTGCCGCCAATCTGACACGTACCTTCAGACGCGAGTGAGAGGGGAAACAAGCGGTCCATCTCCAAGGCACATTGCTGAACCGCGTGCAGTGTCGCGCCCGCACCCACCGTCAGTGTATTATTCGCCGGGTCGCGGACCTGCACGTGGGCAAGCCGTCCCAATGTGAGCAGTAGACAGTCGTCATGCATGGGAATTTGACCGCCAACGAGCCCGGTATTGCCGCCTTGAGGTACAACTTTTGCGCAATGTGCCGTCGCAATTTTCATCACCGCTTGCACTTGTGCGCTGTCTGCGGGACGCAGCATCGCCAACGCTTTGCCCTGATACAGCCCCCGACGCTCAACCAAATGCGGCGCAAGCACATCAGGCTCGGTCACCACATAGTCAGCCCCAAGGGCCACGCGTAAATCTGCTAAGAGGGCGTCTCTGTCCATCATCCATCCTGTCGGCGATAAGCTTGCACATTGGTATGAAGCACGCTTGGGCGCGTGTCTCCCTCCAATTTCATGAAATGATACGTCACTGGTTCACTCAATCCCGGCTTCTGAGTGATAAAGAGATCGTCGCGCAACGGCACAAGGCGAAGCGGCGCGCCGGGTGCCAACAGTGCAAACCCTGGTGCAGGCACATGGGATACTTCAAGTGCTCCATCGACTTCAACCACATGAAGGGTCTCTGAAGATTTGCCGTAAGAGCCGCACAGCGCCGATAAGTCTGGTCGACACGTTAGGTCCGGCAGGAGGGCGGGAGGCGGCGTCACACCGCATAAGGGCATAAAGACTTTTCCCAATAATTTACGCACCATGCCTTTGCCGTCGCCGCCATTTGTCAGCAAAACAAAAATAGTGCCTGAGGGTTCGTGCACTCTGAGCCATGACGCTTGCCCAATCGTTGCCCCGTCGTGGCCCCAAACATCGGGGTTTTGTGCCCAACCAGATGTGCCCCAGCTCCATTTCATAAACCCAAGCCCCAGCGCTTCCACACGCAAATCTTTGGGACAGGCAACGCGCACCTTTTGCATCTCGCGCGCGCTGGCTTCTGACAGTATCCGCGTGCCATCCTCGCCAACACCCAACCCTAAATGCATGCGCGCGAAAGCCACCACATCCTCGGCCCGCGCCATTGGATACGATCCAGCTGCGGCATTGGCCGGGGAGAGAAACGCGACCGGGCTCACCACCATCGTGTCAGCGCTCGTGCCCAAATGCCCAATGGCCGTGGCATAGCGCATCGCTTGTTCTGGCAATGTCGAAAAGCTTTTGGTGCGCAGCGGGCGGATTAATAAGGAACGTAAAGCTTTGTCCCACCCAAGCCCGCTGACTTGTTCAATCATCAGGGCCACCACCGCAAATGCCGCATTGGCATAGGAGAAGGGTGCACCCTTAGGCAACGCAAAGGGCAGCACAGAAGGGGCCTGCGCCATGCCGTCGACAAAGCGGGCGAACCGGTCGTCCCCGCGCCCCGCATCAATCAACAGATCGCCGTCCATCCCGCTCGTGTGGGATAGCAAATGCGCTAGCGTAATTTGATCCGATGCCTCTTTATCCTCAAGCCGGAACTCAGGCAAAATCCCAACGACGGGTTGGTCAAGCCGAAGCAATCCTTTGTCGACCATCTGCAGGGCCAGCGTGGCTGTATAGAGTTTGGTAATCGATCCGATTTGAAACAGCGTATCGGCGGTAACGGGCAGGTCGCTGTTGAGGTTTGCCACACCGCCATGCACAATTTGGCATTGGTCCCCCTGTGCAATAGCCAGCACAGCGCCGGGCACATGGTGTTGGCCGATCAATTCGGTAAGGCTTTCTGCGAGCCCTTCAATCAACTCTGGCATTTTCGTGCCGTCCTCCCTAATGTCTCATTCAACCTTTGGAACCACCCCCAAGAAAAAGAGGCGGCCATGACTTCTCCTGCCAGCATTGACACAATCGACCATATCATGATTGCCGTGAAAGACCTTGCGCAGGCGGAGCAAGATTATACCAAATTATTGGGGCGTGTGCCGTCATGGCGTGCAACCCATGAAGGTATGAATACGGCGCACATCATTTATCGCCTTGCCAATACGTATCTTGAGTTGATGACCCCGCACGGGGCAGGCGGTTTTGGCGACAAAATCCAAGCCCATTTGGATGAAAAGGGCGAGGGCCTCTTCGGCCTTGCTTTTGGCACAAATGATGTTGCAGGCGTGGCCGCACGGTTGCAAGAAAAAGGGCTGACAGCGAGCACCCCGGCGCAGCGCAGTGGTGTAAGTGATGATGGCCTAGAGCGACGTTGGGTGAACACTTATTTGCCAAAAGAAGAAACGCACGGCCTTTTCCTTTTTATCACTCAGCCCGAAGACCGCCTCGCCATTCCCTATTCACCTGTGGCGCCGGGCGTATCTGGCCGTGCCGCAATTGAAGCCGTCGATCACATCGTTATCAATACAGCTGAACCCGATGCCGCCATTTCCTTTTTTCGCGATGAAATGGGGCTCCGCCTAGCCCTTGATCAAACAATTGAAAAATGGGATGTGCGCCAACTCTTTTTCCGAATTGGCAATATGACCTTGGAAATCGTGACGCCGCAAAAGAAGAAACGCAGTGCGCATGAAGATGATTTCTTTTGGGGCCACGCCTTCTTGTGCCCAGACATTCAAGCCTATTGCGATCGCTTCAGCGCAGACGGTGGCACAGTCTCGGATATACGCACAGGCCGTAAACCCGGCACCTTGGTCGCCACAGTAAAAAGCGGCACCCTCAATATTCCAACCTTGTTGATTGGCACACAAGCTCAATAATCACACCTTAAGGGCGCGGTGCCGCCGCTCGGGAGAGGCGGTCATTGATCGCTTCGCCCAATCCTTCGTGAGGGATCGGCATGACGGCAATTCGCCGTCCCTTCGCCACCCCATCGAGCGCGCGCAACATCGAAAACAGATGGGCCGCAGCTTCGCGCAAATTCCCCGTTGGGCTCAAGTTCAAACTGCCAGGGGGCAAGGGCCCGCCCTCGGCGCCAAACGCTAGCACCACATCATTCTCGTCAAATTGCGTCACATTCAAAGCGATCGGGGCGTCCGGCGCATAATGGCTTGCCAATTGCCCGGGAGAGGATCGCCCCTGCGTGCTCTCCGAACCTTGATCAGGGCTCTCTGCTTGGGCTAGCTCATAACCCAGCACAGCTTCCACGTCTTTTCGGGGCACAGCACCGGGCCGCAGCAAGGTCGCAGGTCCGTCAATCGGTAGGCCAATCACAGTAGACTCCAACCCAATCGCACATTCCCCGCCGTCGAGCACCATCGCAAGGTGTCCATGTCCCGTGCCCAGCGACGCGGCAACATGGGCTGCCTGCGTTGGGCTCAATTTGCCCGAGGCATTGGCAGAAGGTGCCGCCAGCGGGCCCGCGCGTTTAAGAAGGTCATGGGCAACCTTGTGAGCCGGACACCGCACCGCCATCGTATCAAGTCCCGCACTTACCAACAAAGAGATCGGCGTATCTGTCCGGCGTGGCAAAACCAACGTCAGCCCGCCGGGCCAAAACGCCTCAGCGAGCAAAGTCGCGCGCTCATCAAACACAGTGTGTTGGGCGGCCGTCGCACTATCAGGCACATGCACAATGAGCGGATTAAAGTGAGGCCGGCCTTTGGCTTCAAAAATAGCGGCCACAGCCTCATCGATCAGCGCCGACGCCCCAAGCCCATAAACCGTCTCTGTCGGGAAGGCGACAAGGCGTCCAGATGCCAGCTCAGCGCTTGCCCTGTCCAATGCTTCTGGGAGAGGTTGAAGAATGTCCGCTTGGTCTTTCATAAAGAACGGGCCGCAATCAATAACGCCGGGCAGGGCCCGCGCGGTGGAGGGAAACTATTTCCGCTATTGATAAAGCCCAGCCCAAGAAACGCAAGCCCGCGTGACGTGCCAAACACGGATTGAGCGTTCGTACGGCGATTGAATGCTGATGGAATCCATTAAATGGATCGAAAATAGGATTTTCGTCCGGTTATTTCCAAATTTTCTGTGAATAGCTGTTCAACCCGTCAGTTGGCCGAATTACGTCGTTTGAGAACGCAATTTCCACCCCACTTTGTGTCCATGCCTTGTCTTTCCCAATTTCTGCCATAAAACAAGGGAGACTGCTGGCCGAGCGCGCGAAAATGCGGCGACATTCAGTGCATTGTTTAATCTAATCATGTGGAGACTACCCATGGCATACCGCCCACCTGCAAAAGAAATGGCTTTCATTCTTGGTGAGATCGCTGGGTTGAATAAATTGGTTGAGAGTGGCGCTTATCCAGATGCGACGCCGGACCTTGTTGAGGCAGTGCTTGAAGAAGCAGCCAAACTCTCCGCTGATGTCATTGCCCCTCTCGCAGGCGCAAGTGATCTGACACACCCAACGCTTTCCGACGGCGCTGTGACCTCCAGCCCCGGTTTTGTCAAAGCCTATCAAAAATGGGTTGAAGGTGGATGGGGCTCCATTGCCGCTGCCCCAGAGCATGGCGGCCAAGGCTTGCCAGTTGGTCTCTCCTCCACTCTCTTGGAAATGTGGAACGGCGCGTCCCTCGCATTTGGTCTCTGCCCAACTTTGTCCCAAGGCACAATTGAAGCCATCTCGGCTCACGGCACAGATGAGCAAAAAGCCACCTATTTGCCGAAATTGATTTCGGGTGAATGGACTGGCACCATGAATTTGACGGAGCCGCAAGCTGGCTCAGACCTAAATGCCCTCAAGGCAAAAGCCGAACCTCTTGGCGACGGCACCTATAAAATCAGCGGCACCAAAATCTTCATCACCTGGGGTGATCACGACATGGGCGAAAACATCGTCCACTTGGTCTTGGCGCGTTTGCCAGATGCACCAGCGGGAACACGCGGCATCTCTCTTTTCATCGTGCCTAAGTTCATGATCAATGACGATGGCAGCCTAGGGGCGCGCAATGATGCGCAATGTATTGGCTTGGAGCACAAATTGGGCATTCACGGCAGCCCAACCTGCGTCATGTCTTTTGGTGAAAAAGAAGGCGCTGTGGGTTATTTGATCGGCCAAGAAAACCGGGGCCTTGCCTGCATGTTCACGATGATGAACAGCGCGCGCTTGCTTGTGGGCCTTCAAGGTGTTGGCTTGGCTGAACGGGCGTACCAACACGCTTTGGACTATACCCGCGAACGTAAACAAGGTCGCGCACCCGGCAGCACAGCCCCAGCTGGAGAGATGGACCCCATCATCGCCCATCCAGATGTCCGCCGTATGCTGATGACCATGCGCTCCAAAATTAATGCAGCCCGCGCCATTTGTTACACAACAGCAGTTGCAACCGATGTTGCACACGGGGGTATGACCCCAGAAGCGCGCGAAGCGGGTAAAGCACGCGCTGATCTCCTGACGCCGATTGCGAAGTCCGGGTCCACAGACATGGGCGTTGAAGTCGCATCGCTTGGCGTGCAAATTCACGGCGGCATGGGCTTTGTGGAAGAAACAGGCGCGGCTCAATTCTACCGCGACGTGCGCATCACCCCAATCTATGAAGGCACCAACGGCATTCAAGCCATTGACCTAGTAGGGCGTAAACTTCCTCTCGGTGGCGGCGATGTTGTGAAAGCCTATATTCAAGAACTCCAAGACATGGCAAATGAAGCGCGCGGCGAAAATGACCCGGCATTTGTCAAGCTGGCAGATGCCTTGGACGGCGCCCTTGACGATCTAAAAGCAGGCACCGACTGGATGTTGACCAACATGAAGGCGGGCGAACAAAAAGAATGTTTGGCAGGGGCCATGCCGTATCTCAACCTATTTGGAACGGTAGCTGGTGGCGCTTATTTGGTCCACACCGCAACAGTGAAACGGCGCGGAGATGCCGCTAATTCTAAAACATCCTTGGGCCTCGCAAACTTTTTTGCACAAAATCATTTGCCCGAAACAAAGGGGCTTCTTTCCGCCGCGACCGCGGGGGCTGCGAGCCTATTTGAACTCGATGCAGACGCCCTTGCAGGGTGATCTCGCAGGGTCATAAGGTTGACGTTTGCGTCAACTAAGCCTATTTAAAGGCACAGAAGCCGCTCCTACGGGGGCGGCTTTTTCTGTAACGACCATATGAGGCCATATGTCCGACGGGTTCAACGATCAAGACAAACACTCAGCAGATGAGAAGGTCGGTAACGACCAGGCTCACCCCCAGACCCATCCTCAGGGGCGCCAAGGCGCGCATGGCATGCGCTATCCATTTGATGATATTCCTGAACCCGCTCAGCTCAAAGAAGTCGTCCCCGGTATTTTCTGGGTACGCATGAAATTGCCCTATACCCTCGATCACATCAATTTGTGGCTGATCGAAAATGGGGACGGATATGCATTGGTGGATACAGGTGTCGGCAATGACGAGACCAAAGCCACATGGCGCGAGATCATCGCGACGCAACTTGGTGGCAAACCCATCAACAAACTTATCGTCACCCACCTTCATCCAGATCACGTCGGCCTCGCGGGTTGGTTCAGTCGCAAGTTCCGTGTGCCACTAGAAATGTCGCGTACGGATTATTTGATGTGTAAAAACCTGACGGGTGACACCGGTAAAGAAGCGCCAGAAGAAGCGATTGATTTTTACCGCGCAGCTGGTTTTTCCGAAGAAGGTCTAGATCGTTACCGCCAACGCTTCGGCGGCTTTGGAGATAGCATTTCCAGACTGCCTGATCAATTCGTTCGGCTCAAAGATGGCGACGAGTTCAAAATCGGTGAACATATATGGCAAGCTGTCGAAGGGTCTGGACACGCGCCCGAACACATCGCCCTTTATTGCGCTGACCTTAAAGTCCTCATTTCGGGCGATCAGGTGCTCCCGCGTATTTCCTCTAACGTGAGCCTTCATCCGACCGAGCCACAGGGCAACCCGTTGCAAGATTGGATTGATTCCTGCGCCAAGATTAAACAGCGTCTGCCCAATGATGTGATGGTGCTGCCTGCGCATAATGAGCCCTTCTACGGATTGCATGAGCGGCTCCAGTCACTTATCGATGGTCACGAAAAGGGCTTGAAACGTCTGCTCAACATTCTGGATGAGCCGAAACGCTCTGTGGATGTCTTCTCAGCCCTGTTCAAGCGTCGTATCGGCGCGGCGGTCTATTTCATGGCCACCGGGGAAAGCCTCGCGCATTTGGCATGTTTGTGCGTACGCGGGCAAATCGCTGTTACGCGAGACGACAAGGGCGTGGACTGGTACCAAAAAGTCTAGGCGACTTTAAGAGCAATCTCATTGTCTAGGCCTCCAATCAATTGTATGACTGGGGACGCCTTAGCCAAGGCGCGCACGCATTTGTGCCATTCTGAGAGACGGAGAGACACGATGACCGATATTCCAGCCGATATTGCAAAGCTGAGCTTTGAAAAAGCGCTTGAAGAGCTTGAGCAAATTGTTGGACAATTGGAATCAGGCAATGCGCCGTTGGAGAAATCCATCGAGCTTTATGAGCGCGGAAATGCGCTTAAAGCCCATTGTGAAACCGCACTCAAAGCGGCTCAAGCCAAGGTGGAAAAAATCACATTGGCAGCAGATGGATCCGTCGGCGTACAAGCAGCCAATATAGAGTAAAGAGCGTTTCTAAATCTTGGTTCTAATCATCGACCTAAAATGATTGTGAGGCCCCATGTCGGATTTCGAAAAAGTTCTGGATAAAAGTGCCAGTAAGGTTGAGGAACAACTCAAGCGCATGTTGCCGCGCGTGGAAGGTCCTGAAGGCCGCCTGAATGAAGCCATGCGCTATGCCGCTTTGGCAGGCGGAAAACGCTTTCGTCCCTTTTTGGCGCTGGAAACGGCCAACATGTTTGGCGTCAGTGAAGACCGCGCTTTGCGGGTTGCTGTGGCAATCGAATGCATCCACACCTATTCCCTCATCCATGATGACTTACCGTGTATGGATGACGATGATTTGCGCCGAGGCCAGCCTTCCACCCACATAGCCTTTGATGAGGCGACGGCTGTTTTGGCCGGCGATGGCTTGCAAGCCTTCGCCTTTGAAGTGCTCGCCAAAGATGACACCCACGAAGATCCCAACATTCGCGTTGAGCTTGTACGCCAATTAGCCCGCGCATCAGGTCCGCGCGGCATGGTCGGCGGTCAAATGATCGATCTCGATAGCGAAGGCAAGACGCTGGATGTCGGATCTTTAACCCGCCTGCACCAGCTTAAAACCGGCGCCCTGATAGCCTTTGCCTGTGATGCCGGGGCCATTCTGGGCCGGGCATCTCCTGCGCTGTGCCGTGCTTTACATGCTTATGCACATGATTTGGGTCTAGCCTATCAAGTGGCGGATGACGTGCTTGATGTGGAAGGGGACCGCGAAACTCTTGGAAAAACAGCAGGCAAGGATGCGCAAGCTGGCAAAGCAACCTTTGTCTCCGTGTTGGGGTTAGAGCGCGCCCAGGCTCAAGCGCAACTCCTCGCCAACCAAGCCGTGCAACATCTCGACATATTCGATGAGAGAGCAGATCGGCTGCGGCAAGCCGCTCAATTTGTGGTAAGCCGTCGCGCTTGATGGCTTTCGCTGTAAATGAGTCGTTTTCCAGCCCGTCTGTTCATAGATGTGAGAAAGCGGGGGAAGTGTTTGCAATCACTGGCCACTCCGCTATAAATCCGGTTAGAAAATCACCTAATTTTCGCCCAATTTTGGCTGGTTTCGGAGGCTAGCTTCCTTCGAACAGGCTCCTTGCGGCACTATGCCAAGGTGAAATCTTGCGTAAGTGGCTTAAGCTAGTAAGCATAGGTATAGTTCAAAGGCAGCCCGAAGTAGGTCTGCTGGACAGCCCATTGGGCCTAATTGAGGTGTTGCGTGACCACCGACAGCGACAAAAACAGCCAAAACAGCCCCTCCAATTCTGGTGCGAGTGCTTTGACGAGTGTTGATCAAACGACCAAACTCAGCAAAACACCCTTGTTGGACACGGTGAACGTACCAGCAGATCTCCGAAAATTGCCGGAAAGCGATTTGCGGCAATTGGCTGATGAGCTGCGCTCGGAGATGATCGACGCGGTTTCTATTACTGGCGGGCACTTAGGGGCGGGCCTTGGCGTCGTGGAGCTCACAGCGGCTATCCACCACGTTTTTGACACGCCAAAAGATAAATTGATCTGGGATGTGGGCCACCAGTGCTATCCCCACAAAATTCTAACCGGTCGCAGGGACCGTATTCGCACCATTCGCCAAGCTAACGGCCTTGCAGGCTTCACCAAGCGTAAAGAGAGCGAATATGATCCATTTGGCGCGGGCCACTCGTCCACCTCCATTTCGGCAGGTTTGGGCATGGCCGTGGCGCGGGATCTGAAAAAAGAAGATAACAACGTTATTGCAGTCATTGGCGACGGCGCCATGAGTGCGGGCATGGCCTATGAAGCGATGAACAATGCGGGCGCTATGGACAGCCGCCTCATCGTCATCCTCAATGACAATGATATGTCCATTGCCCCCCCTGTTGGTGCCATGAGTGCCTATCTTGCACGCCTGATTTCCGGCGGCACCTACCGCACCTTGCGGGCCATTGCCAAACACATTGCCGAAAAATTCCCCAAGCAAATTGAGGAAACCGCACGGCGGGCTGAAGAGTTTGCGCGCGGCATGGCAACCGGCGGCACTTTGTTTGAAGAGCTGGGGTTCTATTATGTTGGCCCGATTGATGGTCACAACCTCGACCACCTTCTCCCCATTTTGAAAAACGTCCGCGACGCCCAAGAAGGCCCGATCCTTATTCACGTTGTGACACAAAAGGGCAAAGGCTACGCCCCTGCAGAAGCCTCTGCCGACAAATACCACGGCGTGTCTAAATTTGATGTGGTCACCGGCGCTCAAGCCAAAGCGACACCGAACGCACCAAGTTACACCAAAGTGTTTGCCCAACGTCTTATTCAAGAAGCCCGTTTGGATGACCGGATTGTCGCCATTTCAGCCGCCATGCCATCCGGCACCGGGCTTGATGTGTTCGGCAAAGAGTTTCCAGACCGCACATTTGATGTTGGCATTGCAGAACAACATGCTGTGACCTTTGCGGCTGGCTTGGCTGCTGAAGGCATGAAGCCCTTCGTGGCCATCTACTCAACGTTCTTGCAGCGTGCCTATGACCAAGTGGTCCATGATGTCGCCATTCAAGGCTTGCCGGTCCGCTTTGCGATTGACCGGGCGGGGCTCGTCGGTGCCGATGGCCCCACCCATGCAGGTGCATTTGATGTGGCCTATCTGGCCTGTTTGCCGGGCATGGTTGTGATGGCCGCCGCAGATGAAGCGGAGCTGTGCCACATGGTGCGCACGTCAGCCGCCATCGATGACCGTCCAAGCGCTTTTCGCTATCCACGCGGAGAAGGTGTCGGCATTGAAATGCCAGAACGTGGCGAGATTTTGGAATTGGGCAAAGGCCGTATCATTCGGGAAGGCACGAAAGTCGCTATCCTGTCATTCGGCACGCGCTTGGCAGAAGCTTCCAAGGCTGCGGACGAATTGGCCACGCTCGGCATTTCCACAACTGTTGCCGATGCCCGTTTTGCCAAACCACTCGACGAAGATTTGGTCAGCCGCCTTGCCCGTGAGCACGAAGTACTCATCACCATTGAAGAAGGCTCCAAGGGTGGTTTTGGAGCAATCGTCTTGCAGCATTTGGCCTCGACGGGCGCTTTCGATGTGGGTCTAAAAATTCGGACGATGACATTGCCAGATACCTACATCGACCAAAACAAACCCGATGTGATGTATGAGCAAGCTGGCCTGACCGCAACGGCGATTACGCAGACCGCTTTGCAAGCATTGGGAAATTCTCATGCAATGGGTGAGTTTGAAAAAGCCCGCACGCTGGTCTAACCCCAACCGATTTATAACGAAGCAGTAGAAAGCAGATCGCATGGCGCGTCCTCCCGACACTCCCCAATCCGGTTCTTCCGGACACGGCGCAAAAATGCGTCTCGATCTGTTGCTCGTGGCCCAAGGCCTCGCGCCCACCCGCGCGCGTGCCCAAAACCTCATTCGCGAAGGTAAAGTTTGCCTAAACGGCAAAGTGCTCTCTAAAGCCTCCAATTCATTGCCCCAGGACGCAAAGTTGGAAGTGACAGGCCATGATCACCCTTGGGTCTCCCGTGCCGCTCTTAAGCTGGTACAGGGGCTCGACGCGTTCGATCTCACTGTCTCCAACCTAACGTGCCTAGATGTGGGGGCCTCAACGGGCGGCTTTAGCCAAGTGATGCTTGCGCGCGGGGCTCGAAAGGTCTATTCGGTCGATGTTGGGCATGGACAATTGGCGCAAGCGCTGCGAGATGACGCGCGCGTGGTTAATTTAGAAGGCCTTAACGCCAAGGATTTAAGCGTAGAGAACATCAACGAACCGATCGACCTGATTGTCTCTGACGTGAGCTTCATTTCCCTCGAAAAGGCATTGCCGCGCGCACTCGCCTTATGTGGTCCCCAAGCGCATTTATGTGTTTTGGTGAAACCGCAATTTGAAGTGGGCAAAGGCAGAGTAGGCAAAGGCGGGATTGTTAAAGACCCTGCATTGCATGAAGAGGTCTGCACACGTCTGTCAAATTGGCTTGCAGATCAGCCGGGCTGGCACGTGATAGGACTAACCGACAGTCCCATCACCGGCAGCGACGGCAATAAAGAATTTCTATTGGTCGGTCGTAAACAGGAAGTCTCAAATGACTGAGCCACAAGAATATACCATCGACAGACTTGGCCATCTCGGCGACGGCATCGCTGTGACAGAGCAGGGCGATGTCTATATTCCCTACACGTTGCCGGGCGAACGCGTTCTCATCACGCCGCCAAAAGGCGAGGGCACAGGTAAGCTCTCCATTCTAAAGCCGTCTGACGACCGGGTAACGCCGCCCTGCAAGCACTTCAAAAAATGCGGTGGCTGTAACTCTCAGCACATGTCCCCTTCTTTCTATAAGACGTGGAAAGAAAGTTTGGTGCAAACCGTTCTGGATGCTGAAAATCTTAAGACAGAGCTCAAGCCCCTTATTTCGGCGGGAAGCAAAAACCGTCGCCGCGCAAGCTTTGCAGCCACGCGGACAAAACGCGGTGCTCAATTAGGCTTCTATGGTAAAGCCACCCACAACATCATTCCGCTCGAAGAGTGCCACATTTTGGCACCAGAAATTGTGCGCGCATTCACCGCCATTGCAAATTTGGTTGGACCTGGCCTGTCTCGTAAAGGGCGTGCAAGTGTCGCCGTGACGGCAACCGAAACCGGCCTGGATATTGCCGTAGAAGGCGGCAAGGCAGACCCCGATTTGGCCATGCGTCAGGTGCTGGCCGAGTGGGCAGACAAAACAGATATTGCACGTCTCACATGGGACGGAGACATGATCTCTGAGCGCCGCTTGCCAGTGCTCACCCATGCAGGCATACCAACCCCGTTGCCACCGGGGGGCTTTTTGCAAGCCAGCGCCGCGTCCGAAAAAATAATGGTCGATCTTGTGCTTGAAGCTGTGGGCAGTGCCCGCAATGTCGCCGACCTTTTTGCAGGCTCCGGCACGTTTACCTTTGCCTTAAGCAAATTTGCAAAAACCCTTGCTGTGGAGCATGATGAACCTGCACTAGCTGCATTGGAGCGCGCCTTCAACCGTGAAGGCCCGAGCCATAATCTGAAAACAGTGACGTTGGAAAAACGTAATCTTTTCCGTCGTCCCCTGTTGCCTCACGAGTTGAAAAACTTCGATGCAGTTGTCTTCGATCCTCCGCGTGCAGGGGCCAAAGCCCAAGCGGCCGAATTGGCAAAAAGTACTGTGCCGATCGTTGTGGGCGTGTCGTGCAATCCGGCAACCTTCGTCCGTGACGCCTCGTTGCTTGTCGCTGGCGGATACGAATTAGTTTCTGTAACGCCCATCGACCAATTCATTTGGTCACCTCACATCGAAGTTGTTGGTGTGTTCAAACGCCCTTAAAATTTAGAGCATAGGGCGGTGGGCACTAGGGAAAAGGAAGGGACATGGCAAGGTCCCCTACAAAAGCCACACCAAAGAGCGGCGCGTCACCTCTCGCGCCCAACCGCCTTCTTTATGCCCTGCGCCAAGGCGTTAAGGTCGCGTGGTATGGCGCTCACTATTCTTGGGTCAATCGCCAGCGTGGACCCCTAAATACAGCCGCTAAGGGGCACTTCCACCCGACCCGGCCCATTCCTCATTGGAAAACCTTGCTCTCCTATATTCAGGGTGTTTTTGTTCAGGATTTGGAAAACATAGAAGCGGGCCATTATCGCCTCCCGTCGGACGTGCCAACACTGAGTTCTTTGCTGGCACGCAGCCGCCGCTTTTTTCGAGATGCGATTGAGGTGGATAAGCGCCGCCAGCATCACCGCCATAACGAAGTGCGTGCCACACAGACGGTCTCAAAAGCCTATCCCACCTATTATCTGCAAAACTTCCACTATCAGACCGATGGATGGTTGTCTGAGCACTCAGCCAAAGTCTATGACACCCAAGTGGATGTGCTTTTTACAGGCACAACTGATGCCATGCGCCGTCAGGCCTTGGTCCCCATTTCAAAATATATGAAAGGGAAGGATCAGCGCAAAGTCAGGCTGTTAGATTTGGCGACGGGCACCGCACCGTTCCTCAAAGACCTTAAACACAATTGGCCCCGCTTGCCCGTTACCGCAATTGATCTCTCACCGGACTACCTCGCGCGGGCCCGCCAGAAATATCGCAAGTACAAAGCGATCTCCTTTGTGCAAGGCCTTGCGGAGCGTTTGCCGGTGGCCGATACCAGTCAAGACATCCTAACGTGCTTCTACCTCTTCCATGAACTGCCGCCAAAAATTCGCCGGCAAGTGATTGGGGAGGTCGCGCGCGTTCTTAAACCCGGGGGGCTTTTTGTGTTGGTAGACGCATTGCAATTTGGAGACCGCCCAGAGATAGAAGGCTTACTGGAGTTCTTCCCTCACGGGTTTCACGAGCCCTATTTCAGCAGCTACGTGGAGGAGGATTTCGATGCGATTTGCGCGCGGGAAAGTTTGGTGCACGAGAGCGCCAGCCTGTCCTACCTCACCAAAATGATCGCCTGGAAAAAACAATAGTCGCTCATCATCGCTCACACCAAACCCGTCGTCCTCGGATTTATTCCGGGGACCCATGTGCCCACATATTCGGATTTGAGAAATAGGGAAGTGCGCCGCTACAGCCTTCCGCCACAACCCGAGCCCACGACCCAGATAGATGGATCCTCGGAATAAATCCGAGGACGACGGTTGTGGGTGTGGTTAGGCAAAGAGCTAATACGGAGGGCCAGTAGACCCGACCCTAAACCCGCGTTTTGATAGCCTCAAAAATCTCATCGGCGGAGGCCCAAAGCGGTTCCATCTTAAACGTGATCGAACCCGGCTTTGGCTGGCTCCAAATCTTAAACATGTATTTCCGCCAAACAGTCTTCTGTGCCAAAGGTTCAAGCACGTTGGTCAAGGGCCCTGTCAGTGTCAAATGGATTTCTGCATTGCGAATAGAACGGATGGCTTTGTCTATCATCTCCGCATCCGAAATCACCGCCCACGGCAGAACGCCAAGACCGTCGATAAAGAGCCCGTGTTCAGTAATCACAAGGGCGGGACGCTTCATGACTTTGGGCAGGTAATAAAGCACGATCCCAAGGCAAAAGAGTGAGCCGAGCAACATGCCCACATGCCACCACGCCACGGCCAAAGACAGTATGAAGGCCGAAACCAACGCGCCGCCGTAAACAGCCATCTCGCCGCCCTTAGGGTCAAACCGTACTGCCAAAGCTTGCTGCGTCATGAGATATCCTTTTAGGCGAGTGGAAAAAGTGGATTAGCCGACTTGGCCGCGATGGCGCAAAAACTGATCGGCCAGAACGCAGGCCATCATCGCTTCACCAACAGGCACCGCGCGAATACCCACGCAAGGGTCGTGACGGCCTTTGGTGATCACATCAGCATCTTCCCCTTGGCGCGTCACGGTTTTGCGCGGCGTCAAAATAGAAGAGGTTGGCTTGACGGCAAAGCGGACAACAACGTCTTGTCCGCTGGAAATGCCGCCTAACACGCCGCCAGAATTATTGGAGGTGAAGTGGGGCTTGCCATCGACCATGCGCATTTCGTCTGCATTTGCTTCGCCGGTAAGCGAAGCGGCGTCAAATCCATTGCCAATTTCAACGCCTTTGACTGCATTGATACTCATCATCGCGGCTGCCAATTCCGTGTCGAGCTTGCCATAAATGGGTGCGCCCCAGCCTGCCGGTACGCCCTGAGCAACAATTTCAATCACAGCGCCACATGAAGAGCCCGCCTTGCGCACGCCGTCCAAATAGGTTTCCCATTGTACAGCGGCTTCACGGTCCGGACACCAAAAGTCATTTTCGCCGCACGCATCCCAGTCCCAATTGTCTCGGTTGATTTTGTGTGGACCCACTTGCACCAACGCCCCGCGAATGGTGACGCCTTCAACAACCTTGCGCGCCAAGGCACCAGCGGCAACGCGTGCAGCCGTTTCGCGGGCAGACTGACGCCCGCCGCCGCGATAGTCGCGAATGCCGTATTTAGCATCATAAGAAAAGTCGGCATGGGCGGGACGGAATTTGTCTTTGATATCGCCGTAATCTTTGGACCGTTGGTCCACATTTTCAATCATCAACGAAATCGGTGTGCCCGTTGTCCGCAGGCCGCCCGTATCCTCATCTTCAAAAACGCCAGACAGAATACGCACCTGATCAGGCTCGCGTCGCTGGGTGGTGAAACGGTTTTGGCCCGGACGGCGCTTGTCCATAAACACCTGAATTTCTTCTTCGGTGATCGCAATGCGTGGGGGCATGCCATCCACGATACAGCCCAAAGCAGGCCCGTGGGATTCACCCCAA
>NVSO02000033.1 GCA_002401305.2 Rhodobiaceae bacterium
CGCTGCCATGTCACTTCCGGATTGTGCCCACGGAAAAGGTTTTGTTCAATAACTTCCAAATCCAGTAAGGCAATCAGGTCTTCAACAGCATCTGTCATATACTTCACTCCAATGAGCCACTCAAACAGCGGCACCCCATTATAACGAGATTCGCCTACCGAAAGCTTATTGAAGTAATTTGGACAAATTCACATCCAAGTACCCAACCTCACACATGCTCTCCCAAACATTTAAGCGAGGTCGTGGAACTGCAACTCTTAGTGTTGTTGCAGCCATTCACGGGCTTGGCGCTGTGCTTCGGCAATTTGGGATGGTTCCATTTCGCGTGCCATATCTGAACGGCGGTCTTGTGCATTTGAGCTTCCACGTAGTGCAGCAAGATTAAACCATTTATGAGCGACTACAAAATCTACATCGACACCGCTACCGGTCGAATAAATCAAACCCAAATTATAGAGAGCATCGCTTTGCCCCGCTTGCGCTGCCAATTCACATTGCTCAAGTGTTCCATGTTCTGCCCGTGCCATAATAACCTCCATCTGTTTTCTCATCCCACCCAGGACGAGCTCCCTAGGATGCCCCAAGAGCAATCCCATGAGATGAATGAAGCCATGAGGCATTTAAAAGAATGGTTAACGACAGAAGAAAAAACAACGCCCCCGGATTAAAGTTCAAAAATTTGTTTAAAACCTCAAGAGTGAACTTAAATACTCCAATAAAAGCAATGACTTAGGTAAATGTCACACATATAGAAAATCCAACGCATACGAACATTATATGCGTTGGATTCATAAAACACCGAGAAATTATTTGATGTCTCTTAGCCAATTTTGCAAAAACAGACTCTTTTTTCTTTAAACAGCGGGCACCAACATACCTTTTTGAACGGCCGGCCGATCACCAACCGCTTTGAGCCAACGCCCAACATGAGCACCCTCGCCTATAACCTCTGGCTTGGCCGTTTTGATTAAGTCATAGCCGACAGCGAGCCACGGATAGATCAGCATATCGGCAATGGAATAATCACCTGCTACAAATTCATTGTCAGCAAGCTGAGTATTGAGCACATTCATCAAACGTGCGCTTTCAGAAATGTATCGATCAATCGCATATGGAATTTGCTCTGGTGCCGAATTCACAAAAAAGCTGGCCTGCCCCATCATTGGACCAAGGCCACCCATTTGCCAAAAGCTCCACTCCAACACTTTGGCACGCGCAGCACCTGAAGCAGGAAGGAACTGACCGGTTTTATCCGCCAGATACATAAGGATCGCACCAGATTCAAAAACAGATACATCGCCCTCCGGTGTTCCTCGGTCAATGATCGCTGGAATACGGTTATTCGGGCTGATGGACAAAAATGCCGGCTTAAATTGTTCGTCTTGAGAAATGTTGACGCCATGAGCTGTATATTCCAGCCCTGTTTCTTCCAACATGATGGAAGCCTTGCGTCCATTAGGTGTCGTCCAAGTATATAAGTCGATCATATATGCCTCCCGCACAACCGAAATTGGTTCGCATTCATGTGGGGTGCAGCACCAGACCTACAAGGGAACAAGACAACTTAATACTGACTAATATTCAACAGTAACTTCAACGTGATGGTGTTGGTGCTTTTGACACACCAGTGGCAGCAATTGATATTGCCCAGCCGCCAGCTCAGTACCGATAGCGTCTTCGGGAAACAAGAAGTCGGCGGCAACAGTTCCGTCGCTCCGCACCAGCTGGAACCCATAGGTCCCATCCATCACGCGCACAATTTTACCCGGTTGCGGCAAGTCCAATTGACGGCCCCAATTTTTAGACGTGCTGTATTGTTGGCTTTCAATCCGTGTGCCCGTAGCCGTTTGACGTTCAGCAAAACTTTCCGAAACCAAACCAACAGATAAAACAGATGAACAAAGCAATCCAAGAATGAGATGTCGCACGGTATTTTCCCCTCTACAAACACATAGAGGGCACCCAACACCCCCCTACTCAACGCCAATCTATCATGACTTCCCAAGATTTGCCTATTCTGGCTACTTCCGGACAGATTGGCGGAGCAAATACTTTAAACAGACATCGTTTTCCCCAACCTCTAATAGAGGCAGAAAGGTTCCAGTTTTTAGCGATGGAAATGAATTGGGAAGCAATCAGGCTAGAAACCCGAGAGAACAACAACGCTCAGCATCAAAAATCTGGCGTCTTCGCTCTGCGGGGCAGGTTCAAAATGGACCCGAATGCCCCGCAGACGCGGTAGACTTTCAAAAACGGCGGCCTACTTACGAGCCGTTTTACGTTTTGGTGCAGCTTTTTTCTTAGCTACTGTCTTTTTCTTAGGAGCTGCTTTTTTCTTAGCCGCTACCTTTTTCTTAGGAGCTGCTTTCTTTTTAGCCGCTACCTTTTTCTTAGGAGCAGCTTTTTTCTTAGCTACTACCTTTTTCTTCGCAGCTACTTTTTTCTTCGCAGCTACTTTCTTTTTAGGAGCGGCTTTTTTCTTAGCCGCTACTTTTTTCTTAGGAGCTGCTTTCTTTTTAGCAACTACCTTTTTCTTCGCAGCTACTTTTTTCTTAGCTGCTACTTTTTTCTTAGCAACGACCTTCCGCTTAGGTGCCGCTTTCTTTTTGGCAGCAGTTTTTTTGACTGTTGCTTTCTTCTTCGCTGCAGGTTTTTTCTTTGCTGCAGCTTTTCTCTTCGGTGTTGTAGCCATTGTCCCTTCGCTCCTGATGTGCCTTTTTTTTCCTGTGACGACATGAAATAAAAAAGGTCTCAAACGCACATTCAATAGAACGCCCCCAAACATACTTATGGGACGCGCACTTACTATGAGCAACGAAATCGCAATGAGCAACTATTTGATTGACAATCGCGCACGAGCTCACGCAACACATTCTTGCAAATGTGTTTACAAAGCGTTCACTCTAACCGCGAATTGTGCGTCTAGTCTTCTGCTAACGGAGGGAATTTGGCAGCAAGCAATTTATTCACTGCTTGCGGATTAGCCTTACCCGACGTGGCTTTCATGACTTGTCCAACAAACCAACCAACCATTTTTGGTTTCTCGATTGCTTGTTGAACTTTATCAGGATTAGCCGCCATCACTTCATCAATTGCCGCTTCAATAGCACCCAAATCAGTCACCTGACGCAAGCCCTTTTCCTCGACAATTTTTGCAGGGTCATCACCGGTTTCGAACATTATTTCGAAAACGTCCTTTGCGATTCGCCCTGAGATGGTGTCGTCTTTGATTAATTCAATCAGCGCGCCGAGTTGTTTTGCACTCACCGGAGACGTATCAATTGCCAGTCCCGCCTTGTTCAACGCACCAAAGAATTCACCGGTTACCCAGTTAGATGCCATCTTCGCATCACGCCCTTTAGCAACGTCTTCAAAAAACTCTGCACGTGCTTTTTCACTGACCAATACGCCGGCATCATAGATAGAAAGGCCGTACTCAGAAACAAAGCGCGCCTTCTTATCGTCCGGAAGCTCTGGCAAGGTAGCCGCAATCGCATCAACATATTCTTGAGTAAATACGAGAGGCAGTAAATCAGGGTCGGGGAAGTAGCGATAATCATGCGCTTCTTCCTTCGAACGCATGGAGCGTGTCACACCTGCTTTGGAATCAAACAGACGTGTTTCTTGTTTAATCGTGCCACCATCTTCAATCACTTCAACTTGGCGACGCGCTTCATATTCAATTGCTTGACCGATAAACCGGATGGAATTCACGTTCTTAATCTCGCAACGCGTACCCAGTTCATCACCGGGCCGACGCACAGATACATTCACGTCTGCACGCATGGAACCCTGTTCCATATTACCGTCGCAAGTGCCCAAATACCGCAAGATTGCGCGGATTTTCTTCACAAAGGCCTGCGCTTCTTCAGCCGAACGCATGTCAGGCATCGACACGATTTCCATCAAGGCAACGCCCGAACGGTTAAGGTCAACAAAGCTCATGGAGGGATGTTGGTCGTGCAAAGACTTACCCGCATCCTGTTCCAAATGCAGACGCTCAATGCGCACATCCTTTGTGTCACCATTTGACAAATCAATTTCAACAATACCTTCCCCAATAATCGGGTACTTAAATTGCGAAATTTGATAGCCCTGTGGCAAATCTGGATAGAAGTAGTTTTTACGGTCAAAAACAGAGCGCAAATTCACTTGAGCTTTCAAACCCAAACCCGTGCGTACTGCTTGTTCAACGCATTTTTCGTTGATCACCGGCAACATGCCCGGCAGGGCCGCATCCACCAAAGATACTTGCGTGTTTTGCTCCGCACCAAATTCAGTTGGCGCGCCAGAGAACAATTTTGAATTGGAAACCACTTGGGCGTGAATTTCCAAACCCATTACGATTTCCCAAGAGCCTGTAAGGCCTTCAATGTAATTGGATGTATCAGTCATTATGCTCTCCACCAGGCTTCTGGAGCGGCTGTAAAGGCGGCTGCCTCTTCAAGCACACCAGCTGTCCGCAACAAGGTTTCTTCATCAAACGATTTGCCGATCAATTGCAAACCAAGTGGCAATCCATTGGCACTTAAGCCCGCAGGAACTGAAATACCTGGCAGACCCGCCAAGTTCGCTGTCACCGTGAACACGTCATTTAGGTACATCGACAAGGGATCATCAATGTTCTCCCCAATGCCAAAGGCTGGTGTCGGTGTTGTTGGCGTCAACAACACATCACACTTCTCATAGGCTTTAGCGAAGTCCTGTGAAATTAAGGTCCGTACTTTTTGTGCTTTGATGTAGTAGGCATCGTAATAGCCTGCTGACAAAACATAAGTACCAACCATAACCCGGCGCTTCACTTCATCACCAAATCCAGCCGCACGTGTTTTCTCGTACATGTCCGTAATGTTGTCACCATCAACCCGCAAGCCATAACGCACACCGTCATAGCGCGCCAAGTTAGACGACGCTTCAGCTGGCGCGACGATGTAGTAGGCAGGCAATGCGTATTTCGTGTGAGGCAAACTAACGTCAACGATTTCAGCACCGGCTTGCTTCAACCAATCAATGCCCTGCTGCCACAGCGCATCAATTTCAGCTGCCATGCCGTCAACACGGTATTCTTTTGGAATGCCAACTTTCAAACCGCGAATATCGCCGGTCAAAGCGGCTTCATAATCAGGCACCGGCACATCTGCACTGGTCGTATCTTTGGGATCAAACCCAGCCATGCTTTTCAGCATGACAGCTGCGTCGCGCACTGTGCGTGTAATAGGTCCCGGCTGGTCCAGAGAAGACGCAAATGCGATCACACCCCACCGCGGGCACCGACCATAAGTTGGCTTCAAGCCAACTGTGCCTGTAAAGGCAGCAGGCTGGCGAATAGAGCCACCGGTATCAGTTGCCGTCGTTGCCAAGGCAATATGCGCTGCAACAGCTGCCGACGAACCACCAGAAGACCCACCAGGCACCAATTGGGTGTCATCACCCTTACGGCGCCACGGGTTCACAGCAGGTCCCTCAAAGCTTGTTTCATTTGAAGAGCCCATAGCGAACTCATCATTATTCAACTTGCCCAGGAGAACAGCGCCGTCAGCCCAAAGGTTTGCAGTCACGGAGCTTTCATAGGCTGGCACATAGCCGTCCAGAATATGGCTACACGCTGTTGTGCGAACATCTTTGGTACAAAAAAGGTCTTTGATCCCCAGAGGAACACCTTCCAATGCCCCGCCTTCGCCTTTTTGCAAACGTGCGTCGCTGGCCTTCGCCATCTCAAGCGCTTTGTCGGCTGTTTCCAGCACGTACGCATTGAGCGGGCGCGCTGCTTCAATCGCGCTCACATAGGCTTGCGTCAATTCTTGAGCCGTAAATTCCTTGGCAACGAGCTTATCGCGTGCCTCGGTCAAAGTTAGTTTGGTTAGTTCAGTCATTACGCGCCCCTATTCCACAACTTTTGGCACGGCAAAAAAGCCGTCTTCGGACCCAGATGCATTACGTGTCACTTCATCACGCAATGGTGGGGACGTGGCCTCATCAGCCCGCAAGCGCATATTCTGCGCCACAGCACTGGTCATAGGTTCCACTTGGTCGGTGTCGACCTCGCTCAATTGTTCTACCCAGTCCAATATCGTGGACATTTCCTTGGCAAAATGATCAAGCTCGTCCTCTTGGACGGCGATGCGGGCAAGATGAGCCACCTTGCGTACAGTGTTCTGATCGACCGACATGGGCCCCACTTTATGTTGAAATTTCAATAGGACGGGTACACAGCGCAAACTGAGCACTCCATTGGCGCGCAAATTATCAGAGCACCCGCTCCCCTGCAACCAGCACAGACCACTATGATGCAGATATCCCCGACAATCGGCATACATCTATGATTTACACCGCCCTTCAAGCCCTTTATGACGGGCCATGGCCTCAAAAATTATAGAAATCACCGACCTAAAATCCCAAACACCCCATTATTGCCGCCTCTTAGGGCTGGATTTGGGCTCAAAAACCATTGGATTGGCCGTTTCAGACGCTATGCAAACCATTGCAACGCCGCTTGAAACCATTCGTCGCGTCAAATTCACCAAAGATGCAGAGCTACTTTGCGCCATAATTGAGCGCGAAGAGATCGGGGCGCTCGTCATGGGTCTCCCATTGAATATGGATGGCTCAGAAGGCCCCCGTGTTCAATCAACCAGAGCCTTTATCCGAAATCTCTCCCCCAAAATTGAGATTCCCGTCGTCTTATGGGATGAGCGCCTCTCAACAGTTGCCGTCACCCGAACGCTTTTAGAAGCAGACGCCAGCCGCAAACGCCGCGCCGAAGTCGTCGATAAGATGGCGGCCTCTTTCATTCTACAAGGCGCACTAGACCGCCTGCGCAACCTCTAACCTCACTTAAAAAAACATCCGACGCTCAAAATAAAAACCAACGGGAGCCCGTCCATGCTGCTTATCGCCAATTCACTCATCCCCGTTTTTCTGGTGATTGCCCTTGGCTGGACCATCCGTCGGCTAAATTTTTTGGACGAAGGTCTCTGGGCCCCGCTAGACCGGCTCACCTATTACGTCTTCTTCCCGGCATTATTGCTCTCAACACTTGCCACCGCAGACCTCTCCAGCTTTGACATTTGGCCAATGGCGTGGAGCCTGTGGGCGGGCCTCTTCTCCATGGTCGCTGTGTTGATGCTGCTCCGTCCGCTCAGCTCACTCACAGGACCAGAATTTGCCTCTGTCTTTCAAGGTGCTGCGCGCTGGAATGGGTTTGTGGCGCTCGCCATCATCGCCCAATTGCTTGGCCCCGAAGGAAAAGCACTGGCAGCTGTCGCCTTCGCCGTCCTCGTACCAACCGTCAACGTCTTGTCCGTTGTCATCCTGACCCGCTACGCCACTGACACACCAGCAGGCCCAAGTGCTATTTTAAAACTGCTGTCGCGCAACCCCCTCATTTTGGCATGTGCAGCAGGCATCACCCTCAATGCAACAGGCATTGGCCTTCCCGGCCCTCTCACTCCCACCGCCGAAATCATAGGACGCGCGGCTTTGACCATCGGCTTGATTGCTGTAGGTGCCGGACTGAAAATCAATCAGGTAATGGCGAAGCGAAATGTCGTCATGCTCACCAGTACACTTAAGCTCATCGTCATGCCTGCTTTGATGATGGGATGGTGCATTGTGTTCGGCGTCACAGGCCTGCCCCGTGAAGTCATTCTGCTATGCTCTGCAGTCCCCGGCGCGTCGTCTTCCTACATCCTCGCCCGCCAGCTAGGCGGCGATGCAACACTCATGGCAAGCCTCATCACCGGCTCCACATTACTCGCAGCATTCACCATCCCAGC